>NZ_JBEYTW010000071.1:0-45278 GCF_040643275.1 Spirillospora sp. NPDC047418 | reverse complement strand
GCGGGCCCGCGGCACGGAGCGGCGGGCGGGGCCCCGGGGCGGGGGGGGCTGGGGCGGCGGGGGCCCCGCCGCGGGGGGCCCCCCGGGAGGCGCCGGCTCCGGCACCGGCCTTGACCTTGGTGGTCTTGACCTGCTTGGCCCCGGTCCGCTCCCGGCGGGCGATGTTCTCGCGGATCTGCCGGTACTTCGGCTCGCGCTCCTTGAACTGGACGAGCAGCGGCGTCGCCACGCAGATCGAGGAGTACGTCCCGACGATCATGCCGACGAACAGGGCGAGCGACAGGTCCTTCAGCGTGCCCGCGCCGAACAGCGTGGTGCCGATGAACAGGATCGCGCCGACCGGCAGGATCGCCACCAGCGAGGTGTTCAGCGAGCGGACCAGCGTGCTGCTGAGCGCCTTGTTCGCGGCCTCGCTGTAGGTGGTCTTGGAGGTCGGGCCGAGCGGCTTGGTGACCTCCTTGATCATGTCGAAGACGACGACCGCGTCGTACAGGGAGTAGCCGAGGATCGTCAGGAAGCCGAGCAGGGTCGCCGGGGTGACCTCGAAGCCGACCCAGGCGTAGACGCCGGCCGTGATGACGAGGTCGTGGACGAGCGCGACGACCGCGGCCACCGCCATCCGCCACTCGAACGCCACCGACAGGTAGGCGATGATCAGGACCATGAAGACGGCCAGCGCCTGCCAGGCCTTCTTCTGGATCTCACCGCCCCAGGAGGCGCCGACGACCTGGGTGCTGACCTTGTTCGCCGGAACCTTCAGCTCCTGCGTGATGCTCGACTTGACCTCGGTGACGTGCGAGGACGACATGCTCTCCGTCGTGATCCGCCAGTCGCCGCCCGCCTTCTGCACGATCGCCTGGTGGGCGCCGCCGTCGGTGACGGCGGTGCGCACCTGCTCGATCGACGCGCTCGGCGCCTTGAAGGTGAAGACCGAGCCGCCTTTGAACTCGACGCCGAAGTTGAGGCCCTGGAAGAGCAGGCCGGCGATCGACAGCAGCAGCAGGAAGCCGGAGATCGAGTACCAGATCTTCGGCCGGCCGACGATGTCGGCGCTGATCTCGCCCCGGTAGATCCGCGAACTGGCCGCGCGCAGTCCCATGGGTCAGGCCTCCTGACTCGTCTTGGGGGCGGTGGCGGTGGCCTTCTCCTGGGCGGCGCGGTGCAGCCGTCTCGGATCGAGTCCCGACATCGGATGTCCCCGGCCGAAGAACGTGGTGCGCGACAGCAGCGTGACCATCGGCTTCGTGAAGAAGAACACCACGACGATGTCGATCAGCGTCGTGAGGCCCATCGCGAACGCGAACCCGGCGACGCCGCCGACGGCGAGGAAGTACAGCACCAGCGCGGCCAGGAAGGTGACGGCGTCGGCGACGAGGATGGTACGGCGCGCCCGCTTCCAGGCGTTCTCCACCGAGGAGCGCAGCCTGCGGCCCGCTCTCAGCTCGTCCCGCAGGCGCTCGAAGTAGACGATGAACGAGTCGGCGGTGATGCCGATCGAGACGATCAGCCCGATGATGTGCGGGAGGGAGAGCCGGAAGCCCATGCCCTCACCGAGGATCACCACCGACAGGTAGGTGATGACGGACGCCACGACCAGGCTGGACACCGCCACCAGGCCGAGGCCCCGGTAGTAGAACAGGCAGTACAGCAGGACCAGGCCGAGGCCGATCGCGCCGGCGATGAGGCCGCCGGTCAGCTGGTCGGAGCCGAGCGTGGACGACACCTCGTCGATGGAGCTCTGCGTGAACTCCAGCGGCAGGGCGCCGTACTTGAGCACGTTGGCCAGGTCGGTGGCGTACTGCTGGTCGAAGCTCTCGGGCGGCCCGTCGATGCTGGCGGTGCCGCCGGTGATCGGGCCCTCCCGGATGGCGGGCGCCGAGACGACCTGCCCGTCCAGGACGATCGCGACCTGCGCCTGCGGCGCCGACGGGTTCTGCTGGTAGGCCCGGGACGCGTCCGTGGTGACCGCGCCGAACTCCTTGGCGCCCTTGCCGTCGAACTTCAGCGAGACCGACCAGCTCGCCTGGCCCTGCTGGGCATTCGGCGGCATCGCGTTGGCCTCGTCGACGTTCTCGCCGAGCACCCGGACGGGCCCGAGGATGTACTTGGTGACCTGGCCGCTCTCCTCGTCCTGGTCACAGGCGGCGACGAAAGTGCGCTTCGGGTCGTTCGCGCCGTCGGCGTGCCGGTCGCCGTTGTAGCAGTCGAGCGCCTCGAACTGCTTGATGACGGCCTTGTCGGTCACGCCGGGGTAGGTCCCCTGCCCGGTGGGGTCACCGGACGGCGGGACCAGCGGCGACGACGGCGGCGGCGTGGCCCCGCCGGACGGCTTCGGCGTCGGGGCCGTCAGCGCCTGCGACAGCGCTTTGCCGCGCGGGGTCGCCGACGAGGACGGCGAGGCGCTCGCGGACGCCGACGCGGACGGTGAAGGGCTCTTGCCGGCGTCGTCCCCGCCCTTGCCCCCGGCGGGCCCGCTCGGCGACGGGGCCGGCGAGGCCGCGCCCGCCGGGCGCCCGTCCGCCGTGGCGAACACCTCCCGGAACTGCAGCTTCGCCGTGGTGCCGATCAGGCTGACGACGCGGCTCTGCCCCTCACCGGGAACGTTCACCACGATGTTGCTACTGCCCTGCTTCGCGACCTCGGCGTCCGAGACCCCCAGGCCGTTGACGCGCTGCGTCATGATCTTGACGGCCTGGTTCATCTGCTCGGCCGGGGGATCCTCCCCGCCCGGGGTCTTGGCGGTGAGGGTGACGGTCGTCCCGCCGGCGAGGTCCAGGCCGAGCTTGGGCGTCGTGCGCCCCTGCCAGACCGCCAGGCCGGCGAGTACGACCATGACCGCGAACAGAGCCAGGAGCGTGCGCCCGGGCTTGGGAGCGTTTCTGGGCGAAGCCACTTGTCGTCGTACTTCCCGTCTTTGTCGTCGCCGCAGGAAGGTCAGGCGGACGGCTTGTCGGCCGCCTTGACCTTCGTCTTCCCCTTCGGCTTGGACTCGGGCTCGAGGTCCTCGTCCGCCGCGGCGTCCTCGGCCTCGGTGTCACCGTCCTTGGACAGGACGACCTCGGTGTCGTCCTTGGTGAGGTCGACGGCGTCGTCCTCGTCCCGCGCGTCGGCGTCGTCCTCGTCGAGGTCGTCGTCCTCGTCCTCGAGCTCATCGGGCTCGGGGTCCTTGAGGACCTGCATGACGGCCTGCTTGACGAAGCTCACTTCGACACCGTCCGCGATCTCCAGCAGGAGACCGCCGTCCTCCTCCACCTCGACGACCGTGGCGCGCATCCCGCTCGTCGTCAGGACCCGGACGCCCGGCTGTATGTCGCTCTGCATCTGCGCCTGCTCCTTGCGCCGCTTGCTCTGCGGGCGGATGAGCAGGAAGTAGAAGACCAGGGGAACGGCGAGGAGCAGAAGCAGGTTGAAGGCCCCGCTACCGCCCGAATCCGCCGCGAGAATCATGTTGCCGCCCATTACGGGAGCATCCTTCCGATGTCGGTTGCCAGCCAGTGACCGGAACGGCCACGCGCACGGGACCGCCGGCTGGAGACGGTGAACCAAGTCCCGGAGTCTAGAGAGTACGCGAGGCCCCGGCAACGACGCGACGATCGGCGACGCCGGGAAGTTCCCAACCCGTTACCGGATGATCACCGTTTCGGCCGATCGGCGGCCTCGTCCACGTCGAACAGGGTCCCCGCCGGCGGCGCCGCCGGCGGCTGGGCGAGGCCCAGATGCGCCCACGCGGCCGCCGTGGCGACCCGCCCGCGCGGCGTCCTCGCCAGCAGTCCCTGCCGGACGAGGAACGGCTCGGCGACGACCTCCACGGTCTCGGGCTCCTCCCCCACCGACACGGCGAGGGTCGACAGCCCCACCGGGCCGCCGCCGAACTTGCGCATGAGCGACTCCAGGACGGACCGGTCGAGCCGGTCCAGTCCCCGTTCGTCCACCTCGTACAACGCGAGCGCGGCCCGCGCCGATTCCAGGGTGACGGCCCCGTCGGTACGGACCTCGGCGTAGTCGCGGACGCGGCGCAGCAGCCGGTTGGCGATGCGGGGGGTGCCGCGGGAGCGCCCGGCGACCTCCGCGGCGGCGTCGCCGGTGATCCCCACGTCCAGCAGCGCGGCCGACCGGCGGACGATGACCTCCAGCTCGGCGGGCTCGTAGAAGTCCATGTGCGCGACGAAGCCGAACCGGTCGCGCAGCGGCCCGGGCAGCATCCCCGCCCGGGTGGTGGCCCCGACCAGCGTGAACGGGGCGATGTCGAGGGGGATCGCGGTCGCGCCCGGCCCCTTGCCCACGACGACGTCGACCCGGAAGTCCTCCATCGCCATGTAGAGCATCTCCTCGGCGGGACGCGCCAGCCGGTGGATCTCGTCCAGGAACAGCACCTCGCCCTCGGCGAGGGTGGACAGCACCGCCGCGAGGTCGCCGGCCCGCTCGATCGCGGGCCCGGAGGAGATCCGCAGCGGCTGCCCCAGCTCCGCCGCGATGATCATGGCGAGCGTGGTCTTGCCGAGGCCCGGCCCGCCCGACAGCAGCACGTGGTCGGGCGTCCGGCCGCGCCGCAGCGCGCTGTGCAGCACCAGCGAGAGCTGCTCGCGCACCCGCTCCTGCCCGACGAAGTCGTCCAGCTTCTTCGGCCGCAGCGCGGCCTCGATCCGCTGCTCCTCGGCCCCGTCGGCATCCGCGGAGACGAGCCGCTCGAACTCCTCGCTCATTTGCTGAGCTTCTTCAAGGCCGACTTCAGCAGCGTCGCCACCGGCGGGGCCTCCCCGCCGTCGAGGTCGGCGGCGACCGCGTCCACGGCGGCGTCGGCGTCCTTGGCCGACCAGCCGAGGTTGACCAGGCCCATCTGCACCTGGTCCCGCCACGCCTCCGAGCGGGCGGGGGCGCGGACCTCGTCGGCGCCGCCGATCGGCCCGCCGAGCCGGTCCCTGAGTTCGAGGACGATCCGCTGGGCGCCCTTCTTGCCGATGCCGGGCACCTTGGTCAGGGCGGTGAGGTCCTCGGCCGCGACCGCGCGGCGCAGCGCGTTCGGCGTGTGGACGGCGAGCATCGCCAGGGCGATCCGGGGCCCGATGCCGCTGGCGGTCTGCAGCAGTTCGAACACCGTCCGCTCGTCGTCGTCGGCGAACCCGAACAGGGTGAGGGAGTCCTCACGGACGACCAGCGACGTCGGCACGTGCGCCTGCTCGCCGACCCGCAGGCCGGCGAGGGTGGCGGGCGAGCACTGCACCGACAGGCCGACGCCGTGCACGTCGATCACCGCCCCGTCGGGACCGGCGGCGGCCACCCGGCCGCTGACGAAGGCGATCACTGGGCACTTCCTCCTCTGCTGCGGGCGGCAAGCCGCGCCCGTTCGGCGCGGGCCGCCTCCTCGATGCGCGACCGCTGGGCGTGTGCGAGCCGCTGCTGTGCTCCGCCGCGCCACACGTGGCAGATCGCGAGGGCGAGCGCGTCGGCCGCGTCCGCCGGCCTGGGCGCCGTCTCCAGCGACAGCAGCCGGGTCACCATCCGGGTCACCTGCGCCTTGTCGGCGCGCCCGTTGCCGGTGACCGCGGCCTTGGCCTCGCTCGGCGTGTGCAGGGCGACGGGCAGCCCGCGGCGGGCCGCCGCCAGCATCGCGATGCCGGCGGCCTGCGCGGTCCCCATCACCGTCCGGACGTTGTGCTGGGAGAACACGCGCTCGACGGCGACGGCGTCCGGCGCGAACTCCGCCAGCAGCGCCTCGATGCCCGCCTCGACGCCCACCAGGCGCAGGGCGTGGTCCTCGCCCGGGTCGGTCCGGACGACGGACACGTGCACCAGGTGGAGCCGCTTGCCCGGGGCGCCCTCGACGACCCCCACCCCGCACCGGGTGAGCCCGGGGTCCACCCCCATCACCCGCACGGCCGCTCCTTCGATCATCTGTTCGGCCGCCAACGCTACCAATCCGCGGCGCCGGTCAGAAGAAGTCGAGCGAGAACGGCGTGGCCGCGAACGCCGCCGCGAGCCCGGCCGCGTCCCCGCCGGCCCCGCCGTCCCCACCCGCCATGAGGCCGGTGCGGCGCAGTGTGGGGACGGGGACGCCCGCGTAGAGGGCCGCCAGGCCGCGCGGGCCGAGGCGCACGGCGTCCGCACTCGCGGCCGCGCGCTCCAGCCGCCCCGCGCCGTCCCCGATCTCCAGCGTCCAGTCGCCCGTGTTCGCGGGGCGCTGCACGTCGTCGATCCGCAGCGGGACGCGGGCGGTGACGCCGGCCGGGTAGCCGCGCGCCGCGATCGCGGCGGGGGCGTCGACCACGCGGAGCATCCACTGGCTGCGCCGGACGGTCTCGTCCTTGCGCTCGCCGAGCATCCACAGCACCGGGTCCATGGGCGGCACGCAGGCCCGCACCGTCTCGGCGGTCGAGGACCCCGACCCGACGATCGCCCACAGCGCCCGCAGGGTGGCCTCCGACGACGCGACGAGCCGGGTGACCTCCAGCGCGCGGTTGCCGTCGGCCCAGCGGTAGGACAGGAAGCCGTCGCCGGCGAGGTGGACGTAGTCGTCGCCCGCGAGCGCGCCCCGCCACCGCGCCTCGGTCCAGCCGACGGGACCGCAGTCGAGGGCGGACGCGTGCGCCCGGCCGATCACGGCGGCGACCTCGGCGGCGTCTCCGGGGCCCGGCCTGCGGACGGGGACCCGCTCGGCGGCGACGGTGCGCAGGGCCGCGGTGGAGATCTCGATGTGGTGCTGGGCGCCCGCGTGCTCCCAGCCGAGCGAGCGGTAGAGCGGCGTCGTCGCGGGATAGAGCATGGCCAGCGGGTGCCCGAACGCGGCGCACCGCTCCAGCAGGTCGCCGACCATGCGGCGGCCGAGGCCCCGGCCGCGCTCCTCCGGCGCGACCGCGACCGCGCTGACGCCGCCCAGCGACACGGCCCGCCCGTGCCACCACTGCGTCATCTCGTGCACCGCGCCCGTGGCGACGATCCCGCCGCCCTCGAACCCCGCGAACTGCCGCCCGGTCTCGAACGACGGCGCGATCATCGGGAGGCGCCGCCGCCACAGCTCGTCCGGGACCGGGCCGAACGCGCGGCCCCGGATGTCGCGGACGGCGTCGATCTCCTCGGGGGCCAGCGCGCGGATGTCCATGATCGAACCGTAGGCCATGGCCGGGACGCCGGACGCCGCCGCACCCGGGCGGGCGGCGGCGGCGTCGCGAGCAGGACGCGTCAGGCGTCGATGGAGGCCATGATCTCGTCGGACACGTCGAAGTTGGCGTAGACGTCCTGGACGTCGTCGGAGTCCTCCAGGGCGTCCAGGAGGCGGAAGACCTTCTTGGCGTTGTCCTCGTCGAGGGGGACGGTGACGCTCGGCAGGAACTTGCTCTCGGCCGACTCGTAGTCGATGCCGGCGTCGACCAGCGCGGTGCGGACGGCGACCAGGTCGCCGGCCTCGCTGACGACCTCGAAGTTCTCCTCGTCGAGCTCGTTGACCTCCTCGGCGCCGGCGTCGAGGACGGCCATCATCACGTCGTCCTCGCTGGTGTTCGCCTTGGGGACGATCACGACGCCCTTGCGGTTGAACATGTACGACACCGAGCCCGGGTCGGCGAGGGAGCCGCCGTTGCGGGTGAGGGCGACGCGGACCTCGGAGGCGGCGCGGTTGCGGTTGTCGGTGAGGCACTCGATGAGCACCGCGACGCCGCCGGGCGCGTAGCCCTCGTAGGTGATGGTCTGCCAGTCGGCGCCGCCGGCCTCCTCGCCCCCGCCCCGCTTGCGGGCGCGCTCGATGTTGTCGTTGGGGACGGAGTTCTTCTTCGCCTTGTAGATGGCGTCGTAGAGGGTGGGGTTGGCATCGGGATCGCCGCCGCCCGTACGGGCCGCCACCTCGATGTTCTTGATCAGCTTCGCGAAGAGCTTGCCCCGCTTGGCGTCGAGGGCCGCCTTCTTGTGCTTGGTCGTCGCCCACTTGGAATGGCCGGACATCTGTCACTCCTCCTCTGTCGTCCGGCGCACCAGATCGGCGAAGTAGTGGTGCACGCGGAAATCGCCTGTCAACTCCGGATGGAACGAGGTCGCCATGAGACTTCCCTGACGAACGGCGACGATCCTACCGGCGTTCGGGCCGCTCTCGGCGCGCCCGAGGATCTCCACGGCGTCGCCGACGGACTCCACCCAGGGTGCGCGGATGAAAACGGCCCGGTACGGCGTGTCTCCCATGCCGGCCAGCGGGACCCGCGCCTCGAAGGAGTCGACCTGCCGGCCGAACGCGTTGCGCCGCACGGTCATGTCGATCCCGCCGCAGGTCTCCTGGCCCGCCGCGCCGCCCCTGATCCGGTCCGCCAGCATGATCATGCCGGCGCAGGAGCCGTACGCGGGCATGCCCGCCTCGATCCGCTTGCGCAGCGGGTCGAGGAGCTCGAAGGAGCGCGCCAGCCGCCACATCGTGGTGGACTCCCCGCCGGGCAGGACGAGGCCGTCGACGCTCTCCAGCTCCGCGGGGCGGCGCACGGCCAGGGTGCGCGCCCCGGCGGCCTCCAGCGCGCGGACGTGCTCGCGCACGTCGCCTTGGAGAGCGAGAACGCCGATCGTCGGCTCAGTCGTCACGTGGGGGCCTTCCCGGGATGCGCGGCGGGTCTCGGCCGCGCGCGGCGGGTCTCGACCCTGGACTCTTCCTACAACGTGCCGCGGCCCGGCCGATCTTCCCGCGGCGGTACTCCGCGCCGAGCGCCGGTCAGGCGTGCTTGAAGCGGCGCAGCGGGAGCTCCAGGGGCAGGAAGCCGTCCTTGCCGCGGTCGGCGATGCCGCGGCCGAACATGTGCGCCTCGGCGAGGGCGAGCCCGAACTCCTCGGGGTCGAACGGGAGCGGGACGTCCGGCGCGCCCGCGTCGATGGCGCCCCAGAACGCCCGCTCGGCGGGCAGCCGCTCGCCCTGGTCGACGACGACGCCGTCCTCGGCGGTGACGAACACCTCGCGGCGCAGCTCGCCGGACTCGTACCAGCGGAACCAGCAGCCGCGGATCACGTTGTGCAGGACGAGGACGCCGCAGTCCGCGCCGGGCAGCGCGGCGGCGGCGGTGTCGGCGACCCGGCGGGCGTCGTCGTCGAGGCAGAACAGGCGCCGGTCGCACAGCAGCAGCGCCCGCTCGAACGCGCCGACGAACAGCTCGTCCTCGTACGGCCAGAGCGCGAAGTCCAGGACCGTGTCACCGGTCTCGGTCAGGGCGTCCGCCGGGTAGAGGCGGCGCGCGATCGCCGCCGCGGCGTCCGGGTCGGGCACCAGGCCCGGCCGGAACACCTCGGTGGGTTCACCCGCGCTCGCGCAGGCCAGCGCGACCGACCAAGCCATGCTCTTCCCTCCCGCGGCCGGACACCGCCCACCCGGCCACGCCGCCAGGTTAACCCGGCCGGGCCGCGCTGTGGACCCCCGGGTCCCCGATCACCTCACCAGCCGCGGCCCGCGAACTTCTGGTCCTCGCCGAGGGAGGCGGCGCTGATGCCGACCATGGCCTCGCCGAGCCCGCGGGACACCTTGGCGATCACGTCGGGGTCGTCGTGGAAGGTGGTGGCCTTCACGATGGCCTCGGCGCGCTCGGCCGGGTTGCCGGACTTGAAGATCCCCGAGCCGACGAAGACGCCCTCGGCGCCGAGCTGCATCATCATGGCGGCGTCGGCGGGGGTGGCGATGCCGCCCGCGGTGAACAGCACGACGGGCAGCTTGCCGGCCCGCGCGACCTCCTTGACCAGCTCGTAGGGGGCCTGGAGCTCCTTGGCGGCGACGTACAGCTCGTCCTCGGGCAGCGACTGGAGCCGGCGGATCTCCTGCCGGATCTGCCGCATGTGCGTGGTCGCGTTGGACACGTCGCCGGTGCCGGCCTCGCCCTTGGAGCGGATCATCGCCGCGCCCTCGGTGATGCGCCGCAGCGCCTCGCCGAGGCTGGTGGCGCCGCACACGAACGGGACGGTGAACGCCCACTTGTCGATGTGGTTCTCGTAGTCGGCCGGGGTGAGCACCTCGGACTCGTCGACGTAGTCGACGCCGAGCGCCTGCAGCACCTGCGCCTCGACGAAGTGGCCGATGCGGGCCTTGGCCATGACCGGGATGGAGACGGCGGCGATGATCCCGTCGATCATGTCGGGGTCGCTCATCCGGGAGATGCCGCCCTCGGCGCGGATGTCGGCGGGCACCCGCTCCAGGGCCATGACGGCGACCGCACCGGCGTCTTCGGCGATCTTGGCCTGGTCGGGCGTGACGACGTCCATGATCACGCCGCCCTTGAGCATCTCCGCCATGCCGCGCTTGACGCGGGCGGTCCCGGTCTCGGGCGCGGCGTTGTCAGTGGCGGGAGTGGTAGTGGACACGGGCATTCCTTACGTGGACGGACGACAAGTCACTTTCCATGATATTGCCTGCTCGGACGACCGTTCGACCCGGCAGAGTGTCAACGTGCGCGGCCCGCCGCTTACGAAGTGATCGGCGAGGTGACCGCCAGGCCCCCGCCCGGGGGCGGTCAGGGGGTGTAGGGCTTGCCGTCGTTGACGAGCAGCACCCAGACCTGGCCGGGCGCGAAGTTCATCGGCTCGCCGTCGGCGGTGGTGAAGATCGTCCCCTTGCCCTCGGACGGCCGCGACCACTGCGCCTTGTAGGACTTGCCGTCGCGCAGGACCAGCGCCCGCCCGGTACCGGTGGTGTGGATCAGCGGCGTATAGCTGCCGAGAAAGTCGTGGAACTTCGACCGGGTCGTCTTGGCGTACTGGATGACGACGGTCTTCCCGCCCAGGCGGCCGCCCTCGGCGGCCCGGTCGGGGCGCCCGCCCCAGCTGGCGAGCCACCGCTTCTCCTTGGCCGACCAGGTGAAGCCCATGGTGGCGGCCGGCCAGCGGGCGGTGAAGGACCTGGTCGGCTTCCCGCCCTCGGGGGCGTCCCCGAACCGGAAGCCGATGTCGCGCGGCTTCGCCGCCTTCGGCGCGCGCTTGAGCAGGCTCGCGGGGTCGGCGTACAGGTTGTAGGGGATCCGCTTGGCGCTGGAGCGGAAGTAGGCGCCGCCGGCCTTCTCCTGCGACAGGTCGTACACCGGCGCCTTGCGGACGTACTTCTTCATCTTGCTCTGGACGCCGGAGAACGCGAAGGCGGGCCGGCCGAACTGCGGCAGGATGTGCAGGTCGGAGATGCGGGCGCTGCGGACGGGCCCGACCTTCTTCGGCAGCCGGGAGGAGTAGACCGCCATCAGCCGGGTCTCGCCGCCCTCGACCTGCTCGACGTAGACGATGTCGGCGGCCTTCACCCCGCTCTGCGGCAGCGCCGGCCGGGTGTTCTCGATCTTGACGGCGAGGACGGGGCCGGTCATCCCCTTCGTGCCGCCGTTGAAGGGGTGCACGGCGGGTTCGGGCGTCGGGGCCGGCGCCGGCGAGCCGGTGCTGCGCGGCGGCGGCGCCGTCGCCGGGCCGCCCGAGTCCGAGCAGGCCGGCAGGGCGGCGGCACCGACGGCGAGGGCGCCGAGCCCCGCGGCCGCGCGGCCCCGGGTGGTGGTGGCCCATGCGGATCGCACGATGTACCCCTCCCTTGGACGGTCTGCCAGAGGGTAGCGAACGCGGCCCGGTGCGCCCGCCCGTCCAGCGGTACGGCCCCGGCCCCCGCTGTGATCAATCTCGCACGGCCGGACCGGGGGGCGGGGTCAGATCCCGGGGGGATCGTCGTCGATCTCGAAGAAGTCCGGGAGCGGGGCGCGCCCGGCGAGCGGCAGCACCCGGATGAGCAGCTTGCGGCGCGCGGTCCGGGCCTGGGACACGGCGTCGTTGTAGAAGTTGCGGGCGTAGCCGACCTTCGCGGCGGCCGCGGACAGCTCGTCCAGGACCTCGGCGCCGTCGCCCGCGCCGCGGGCGGTGATGGTGCCGACGAACTCGGGCTGGTCGACGACCGCGCGCAGCGCCCGCGACAGGTCGCTCTCGGCGAACTCGCGCCGCTCGGCGTCGGCGGTGCGCGCCTCGTGCGCGGCGGTCGCCAGCACCAGGCTGGTGGCCGGGTCCAGCAGCCGGGACGCGGCCAGTTCCAGCGCGGCGGCGGCCCGCCGGACGAGCGCGGCGTCCAGCGCGGCGCGGGCGGTCTCGACGCGGACGTGCAGCCGGTCCAGCCGGGTGGCGCGCCACGACACGTACACGCCGATGAGGAAGACGACGGCGATCCAGAACAGGACGTCGATGATCCAGTCGTAGGACATGCGGTGCCCTCCTACAGCCCGAGGCCGGATTCGACGACGCCGGCGCCGTCGTCGGTGACCGTCTCGTACACCCTCACCACGTCGCGGGCGACGGCCGACCAGTCATAGGCGCGGACGGCGGCGCGGGCCTCCGCGGACAGCTGCTTGCGCCGGGCCGGGTCGTCCAGCAGCTCGCCGGCCGCCGCCGCGAGCGCCTCGTGGTCGCCGACCGGGAACAGCGCGCCGGCCCGCCCGCCGAGCAGCACCCGGTCGAACGCCTCGATGTCGCTGGCGAGGATCGGCGCCCCGGCCGACATCGCCTCGGCGAGGACGATGCCGAAGCTCTCGCCGCCGGTGTTCGGCGCGACGAACACGTCCACCGAGTGGTAGGCGCGGACCTTGTCCTCCTCGCCGACCATGCCGAGGACGACGACGCGGTCGCGCAGCTCCGGCGAGACCCGGCCGATCACGTCGTCGGCGTCGCCGGGCCCGGCCAGCAGCAGCCGCAGCCCGGGGCGGCGGGGGCCGAGGATCTCGAAGGCGCGCAGCAGCACCTGCAGGCCCTTGCGGGGCTCGTCCATGCGGCCGAGGAACCCGAGCGCGCCTCCCCCGCCGCCGCGCGGGGCCTCGGCGCGGCCGCGCCAGCCCGGCAGCGGCTCGGCCATCGCGTACCGCTCGGTCGCGACGCCGTTCGGGATCAGCACGGCGTCGCCGCCGAGGTGCTCGACGAGCGTGGTGCGGGCGGCCTCCGACACCGCGATCCGGCCGGTGATCTTCTCCAGGGCGCTCCGCAGGATCGGCGCGGTCACCGACACCACCCGGGACTTCTCGTAGGACGCGTGGAAGGTGCCGACGATCGGGCCGTCCGCCGCCCAGCAGGCCAGCAGCCCGAGGGAGGGCGCGGCGGGCTCGTGGACGTGCAGCACGTCGAAGCCGCCCTCGTGGATCCACCGGCGGACCCGGCCCGCCGACAGGAACCCGAACGCCAGCCGGGCCACGGAGCCGTTGTAGGGGACGGGCACGGCGCGCCCGGCGGACACGACGTAGGGCGGCAGGTCGGCGTCGTCGTCCGCCGGTGTGATCACCGACACGTCGTGGCCGAGCCCGGTCAGCGCCTCCGCGAGGTCGCCGATGTGCTGCTGCACGCCGCCCGGGACGTCCCACGTGTACGGGCAGACGATTCCGATCTTCATCGGCCGGCTCTCATCTCCGCGCGTCCGGGAGGTCGTCCACCCAGACCCGCTGCAGCATGTGCCAGTCCTCGGGGTGGGCGGCGATGCCCTCCTCGAAGGCGCGCGCGAGCTCCTGGGTCATGGCCTGGATCTTCTCCTGCCTGCCGCCCTCGTCCGGGACGGGGATCTCCTCGTGGACGCGCGCCGCCCAGTACTCGCCCTCGTACCAGAGTGTCACGGGGATGAGGGCGGCGCCGGTCTGGATCGCCAGCGCGGCGGAGACGGCGGGCATGCGGGCGGTCGCGCCGAAGAACTCGACGTCGATGCCGCTGTCGGTGAGGTCGCGGTCGACGACCAGGCACACCGCCCGCCCGGCGCGGAGCCGCTGCGCCATCCGGCCGAACGCGGACGCGCCCTTGTGGGCGAGCACCTCCATGCCGAGGCTCTCGCGGAACTCGACGAACCGGTCGAACAGCGCCGCCGGCTCCAGCCGCTCGGCGACCGTGGTGAACGGGTATCCGCTGTGAACGAGCCACGCCCCGGCGTGCTCGTAGTTGCCCATGTGGGGCAGGGCGAGGATGACGCCGCGCCCGGAGTCGAGGTTGGTGAAGATCTTCTTCTCGCCGGTGACGCGCATCCGGCCGAGGATCCGGGCCCTGTCGTACTCGGGCAGCCGGAACACCTCCAGCCAGTACCGCAGGTAGGAGCGCAGCACCTTCTTGCTGAGGACGCGGATTTCGTCGTCGACCGCGTCCTTGCCGAGGACGCGGCACAGGTTCCGCTCCAGCTGCCGGACCCCGGAGCCGTACCGGTGCCAGGTGCGGTCGGCGAGGGCGGTGAACAGCAGCCGGGCCGCGCTCTCGGGCATCTTGCGGACGACCGTCCAGCCGAGGGCGTAGACCGCGTCGGTCACCTCGTCGCGGAGCGACGGTGCGCCCTCTCCGCGGCGGGGCGTGGTCATGGCCGCGGCTCCGGCGTCCGGTGCGCGCCGTGCTCCCGCTCGGCACCGGTGCCCGGCCCGCCTCCCGGCGGGGAGTCCTTGGCCTGGACGTACACGGTGGCGAACCGCTGCCCGACCGTGACGGTGCTGAGCGCGGCGAGCGCCCACAGCGCGACGGCGAGGATGTAGGGGACGCCGAGGCCGTCGAACCCGGCGGCGACCAGCGCGACGATGAGCCGCTCCGCGCGCTCGGCGATGCCCACGTCGCAGGTGTAGCCGAGCCCCTCCGCGCGGGCCTTGGCGTAGGACACCACGACGCCGGAGACGAGGCAGTACAGCGCGACCCCGGCGAGGGACTCCTGGCCGACCCGGTAGAGCCCGATCATCAGCCCGGCGAAGATCGCGGCGTCGGCGACCCGGTCCATGGTGGAGTCCAGGAACGCGCCGAACTTGGAGATCTTGCCGGTGACCCGGGCGACCGCGCCGTCCAGCATGTCGAACAGCACGAAGGCCGTGATGACCATCGTCCCCCAGAAGAACTCCCCGCGCGGGAACAGCACGAGCGCGCCGGCGGCGACGCCGACCGTGCCGATGACGGTGATCGCGTTGGGCGAGACCCCGGTCCGCGCGACGCCCCGTCCGATCGGGGTGAGGACGCGCCCCAGCGCGGGCCTGATCTTGTTGAGCATCGCCGTCCGTTCTCGTGTGCTGCCGTGGGGGGGGGCCGCGGCCGGCGGGGCGGGCCGCCCGTCGCCGGCGACCGGGCGCGCCCATCGTAGTGCGGACCCGGCACCGACGTGGTCAACGCCGGGTTTGGGCGCCCCCGGCCCGGACAGATCACGGATGAACACCGTTCACCCCTTGTGGTCCCGGCCCTCACGGGAAAGGGTGGTGCTACGGGTGTGACGTCGGTCACGCGCGTTGGACGAGGTCGGACGCCGCACTCGGACGTCGGGGCCGGGCCCGCCGGGGCCGGGCCCGAGCCGCACGCGGGCCTCCGCGCGGAGGCCCGTCCGAGGAGGTAGTCATGGCGGACAAGGGAGGCCACCCGGGAGCCCCCGGCAGGGCACCGGAGGCCGGCGGGTGCGACAGGGTGCGCAATGTCGCGCTGGTCGGCCACTCGGGGGCGGGCAAGACCACGCTCGTCGAGGCACTGCTCGCGGCGACCGGCACGGTGCCGCGGGCGGGCAAGGTCGAGGACGGCACCACGGTCGCCGACTTCGATGACGTCGAGGTGCGCCAGCAGCGCTCGGTGAACCTCGCGCTCGCCCCGCTGATGCACGGGGACGTCAAGGTCAATCTCATCGACACACCGGGCTACGCCGACTTCGTCGGCGACCTGCGGGCCGGGCTGCGCGCCGCCGACGCGGCGCTGTTCGTGATCTCCGCGGTGGACGGCATCGACGGCCTGACCCGGATGCTGTGGGAGGAGTGCGCGGCGGTGCGGCTGCCCCGCGCGGTCGTCATCACCAAGATCGACCAGCAGCGCGGCGACTTCGACGACGTCGTCCTGGCCTGCCAGGACGTGTTCGGCGAGGGCGTCGCGCCGCTGTACTTCCCCGCCGCCGGGCCGGACGGGCTGCGGGGCCTGATCGGGCTGCTGTCGCAGCGCTGCCTGGACTACTCGACCGGCGAGCGCACCGAGTGCGACCCCGATCCGCGGTACCTGGAGCAGATCGCCGAGCAGCGCGCGTCGCTGATCGAGGGGATCATCCAGGAGAGCGAGGACGAGACCCTCATGGACAGGTACCTGTCCGGTGAGGACATCGACGTCAAGGCGCTCATCGAGGACCTGGAGACCGCGGTCGCGCGCGGCAGCTTCTACCCCGTCCTCGCGACGTCGGTCCCGCACGGCGACCGCCCCGGACCGGTCGTCGGCATGCTGGAGCTGCTGGAGGTCGTCACGCAGGCGTTCCCGTCGCCGCTGGAGCACGGGATCCCGCCGGTGACGGCGGTGAGCGGCGGGCCCGCGAAGGAGCTCGCCTGCGACCCGGAGGGCCCACTGGTCGCCGAGGTCGTCAAGACCACGTCCGACCCCTATGTGGGGCGGATCTCGCTGGTCCGGGTGTTCTCCGGGACGCTCCGCCCCGACACCACGGTGCACGTGTCCGGGCACGGCATGGCCGAGCGCGGGCACGAGGACCACGACGTCGACGAGCGGGTCGGCGCGCTGACCTCCCCGCTGGGCAAGACGCAGCGGACCCTGGCGTCGTGCGGCGCGGGCGACCTCTGCGCGGTGGCGAAGCTCGCCCGCGCCGAGACCGGCGACACGCTGTCGGATCCGGACTCGCCGATGGTGATGGCGCCGTGGTCGATGCCCGACCCGCTGCTGCCGGTCGCGATCCGGGCGAGGTCCAAGGCCGACGACGACAAGCTCGGCCAGGCGCTCGCCCGGCTCGTCGCCGAGGACCCGACGCTCCGGCTGGAGAACAACGCCGAGACGCGGCAGCTGGTGCTGTGGTGCATGGGCGAGGCCCACGCCGACGTGCTGATCGACCGGCTCGGGACCCGGTACGGCGTCGAGGTCGACCGGGTCGGCCTGCGCGTCCCGCTGCGCGAGACGTTCGGCGGGTCGGCCAGGGGCCTCGGGCGGCACGTCAAGCAGAGCGGCGGGCACGGCCAGTACGGCATCTGCCACGTCGACGTGGAGCCGCTGCCCTCCGGCGAGGGCTTCGAGTTCGCGGACAAGATCGTCGGCGGGGTGGTGCCGCGGCAGTTCATCCCGTCGGTGGAGAAGGGCGTCCGGCAGCAGATGGGGCGCGGTGTCTCCGCCGGGTACCCGCTGGTCGACATCAAGGTCACCCTGCACGACGGGAAGGCCCACTCGGTCGACTCCTCCGACATGGCGTTCCAGGCGGCCGGGGCGCTCGCGCTGAAGGACGCGGCGAGCCAGGTGCCGATCCTGCTGCTGGAACCGGTCGACGAGGTGGACGTGCTGATCGCCGACGAGTACGTGGGCCCGATCATGTCCGACCTCACCTCGCGGCGCGGCCGGGTGCTGGGCTCCCAGGCGGTGCCCGGCGGCCGCACCATGATCAAGGCCGAGGTGCCGCAGCTGGAGATCGTCCGGTACGCGATCGACCTGCGCTCGATGTCGCAGGGCACCGGCACGTTCAGCCGCACGTTCCTGCGCTACGAGCCGCTCCCGGCGCACCTGGCCGACAAGGTCGCCGCCGAGTCGCGCGACGACTAGCCGCACCGGCCCTCGGGCCCCGCCCGCGCCCGCCGGGCGGGGCTCTAGGCTTGCCGGGTGCATCCTCCTGCCCTCCGGCTGGGGCCGCGCGCGCGGCTCTGGCGGTCACTCGCGGGCGCCGCCGTCGTCGGCGCCCTCTTCTATACCAGTGCGTACGGGAGCAACGACGACTTCCCGCTCGGGCCGATGACGCAGTTCGCGTTCTCGGTGAAGGGCGACGGCGGGACGATCAGCTCGTACTGGCTGGAGGCCGACACCGCGGCCGGCACGCATGTGGCGCTGTCCTTCGACGCCGTCGGGACGGGCATGAAGCGCGCCGAGATCGAGGGGCAGATGCCGCGGATCCGCCGGAATCCGGCGCTGCTGCAGGGGATCGCCGACGGGCAGCGCAGGCTGCACCCGGACCGGCCGAGGCTCACCAGGATCTACGTCGTGCAGGAGATCAAGACGTTGAAGCGCGGCAAGGTCGTGTCGACCATGCGGCAGAACCGCGTCGTCTGGGACGTGAAGTGACCGCCGCCGCGACACCGCAGGCGCCCGGTCCCGTCCGGCCCGCCGGGGACGCGCCCGGACCGGCCCGCACCGCGTGGGGCCGCTGGTGGTTCGGGCCCGTGCCGCGCGCCCGGATCGCCTGGCTGCGGGTCATCGGCTACGTGTTCCTGCCGTTCGACATGCTGCTGCTGACCAGCAGTTCGCTGGCGCACGCGCGGCTGCCCGCCGACCTGTACCAGCCGGTGCTGCTCGGCCGGCTGCTGCACCTGCCCGCGCCCACGCCGTGGGCCATGTACGCGCTGCTGACGGTGACGGTCGCGGCCGGGCTCGTCGCCGCGACCGGCCGGGTGCTGCCCCGCGCGAGCGGCTACCTCGCCGCGTGCGGCTACCTGTGGTGGGTCACGATCAGCATGTCGTACGGCAAGGTCGACCACGACCACCTCGCCCTCGTCGTGGCGCTGTTCGTGCTGCCGAGCGTCGGGCGCGCCGGTATCGGCGACACGCGGCGCTGCGAGGCGTCGGCGTGGTCGGTGCGCTGCGTCCAGCTCGGCGTGGTCGCCGCGTACTTCCTGTCGGCGTGGGCGAAGGTGCGGATCGGCGGGTTCCCGGCGTGGCCGAACGGCTCGACCGTCCAGTGGGCGCTGAGCCGGCGGGGGACGCCGTTCGGGCGCGGCCTGATCGACTACCCGGTGATGCTGAAGGCCAGCCAGTGGATCATGTTCCTCGCGGAGGCGCTGTCCCCCGCGCTGCTGTTCCTGCGCGGCCGGCCGCTGTACGCGCTGGTGCTGTTCTTCGCCGGGTTCCACGCCGTCACCTACGCGCTGATGACGATCCACTTCCTGCCGCACGCCATCTGGCTCGCGGCGTTCCTGCCGCTGGAGCGGCTGACCCCGCTGCTGCCCGAGCGGCTGCGCGGCGGGACGCGGGCGGCGGCACCGGCGGCGGCACCGGCGGAGCCCGCCGCCTGAGCGGGGGTCAGGTACCCGCGCCGGGGCGCCGGTCGGGGGGCAGCATGCACGCCGCCGTCCCGCCCGGCATCCGCTGCCGGTTGTTGGCGACGAGCCGGTAAACGGCGTGCGCGATCCAGCTCACCGGCGGGACGCGCATGACGACGCCGGGCACCCGCCACAGGCCGCCGGCGGCCGTCAGCATCCGCCCGATGGCCTCGGCGCCGCCGCTGACCCGCCCGGCGCGGTCGACCCACAGCACCTCGTGCCGCGCCCGCTCCGCGGTGGTGCCGAGCGCGTCCAGGTCGGCGAACTGGAACGCGACGACCGCGGCCCGGACGGGCACGTGCCGCTCCAGGAACCGCACCGAGGACGTGCAGAACCCGCAGTCGCCGTCGAAGACCAGCACCGGCCGCTCCGGCGCGCTCATGAGACCGGCCAGGCGTCGGCGAGCATCTGCCGGGTGTCGCGCAGCAGCTGGGGCAGCACCCGGGTGTGCCCGACGACCGGCATGAAGTTGGTGTCGCCGCCCCAGCGCGGGACGACGTGCTGGTGCAGGTGCGCCGCGATGCCGGCGCCCGCGACCAGGCCGAGGTTCATGCCGACGTTGAAGCCCTGCGCCCCGCTGGCCTTGCGCAGCGCGGTGAGGGAGCGCCGGGTGAACAGGGCCAGTTCGGCGTACTCCGGCTCCTCCAGCTCGGTGTAGTCGGCGACGTGCCGGTACGGGACGACCATCAGATGCCCCGAGTTGTACGGGTAGAGGTTCAGCACCGTGAACACCGATTCGCCGCGGGCCACGACCAGGCCGTCCTCGTCGCCCATCTTCGGGATGTCGCAGAACGGGCAGCCGTCGCCCGAACCGCCGCCGGTCGGGCGGCCCTCCCCTTTGATGTAGGCCATCCGGTGCGGTGTCCAGAGCCGCTGGAAGTTGTCGGGCGTGCCCGCGCCGCCCCCCTCCTCCTCGATGCGGGGCGTGCCCGCGCTCCCGGCGCCCGCCCCGGGCGCGTCGCCGCGCCCCTGCTGCGCCACGGGCTCCTCCGGCTCTGCGGTCAAGACGGTGGTCTCCTTTTGTTCACGGCCTGACCAGCAGCATAGAGAGGCAGGCGGCCGGGGCAGTAGCCGGGATGCCCTCCCGGCCGCCGCCCCGGCCGCGCCCGCGGGCCCGTCCCCGCGTGACTTTTCCGGGGCGACTCCGACACCATGGTCATCCGAACCGAACCCTGGGAGCGATCATGACCGGGCCCGACAGGCGGCAGACCGAGGACGGCGAGCCGAGACCGGATCCCGGTGCCGTGCCCTACTTCCCCGGGATGCCGGGGCGGCCGGGATCGACCCCGCCGCGGGGCGCTCCCCTCCCGGCGCCGCCCGCGCCCGCGGCGACCCCGCCCGGGCCCGCGGCGACCCCGCCGGCGGCCGGGGCGTCCCCGCCGGTGGTCCGGGCGGGTGCGGTGCCGATGACGCTGCACGGCTCCCCCGGCGACGTCACCGTGGCGGGCCGCATCACCGTCGACGACGCGGTGCTGGAGAAGATCGCCGCGCTGGCCGCGCTGGAGGTCGCCGGGGTCGCCGGACCGGCCCCGGCCGGGACGCGGGTGGCCGTGGACGAGGACGAGACCGCGGTCGACCTCGCCATCGCGGTCGAGTACGGCTGCGTGATCAAGGACGTGGCGCAGGCCGTGCAGGCGAACGTGGCGCGGGTGACGGGCATGATGCTCGGCACGCGCGTCGCCGCGGTCAACGTGTCGGTCGGGGACGTCCGCATGCCGGCGGCGCCGCCCCGGCCCCGCGGCGGCGGGGATCAGACGGCGCGCGCGTAGCAGCTCTGCATGCCGCCGCCCACCGACACCGTGGTGATCTTGACCCGTTCGACCAGGCGCGGCGCGACACCGGTGAAGTGGAAGGTGTGCGGCCGGCCCGCGTTCGCGGTGGCCTGCTGCGACTTCGGGGAGCCGCTCTGCGGGATGAGCTCGGCCCGGATCAGGCCGCTCGCGGAGACGGTGACGAGGACGTCCACGCCGGTGGCCGTGGCGCGGTAGAACGCCGTGCCGTCCGGGCACCGGTCGAGGGTCGCGCCGCCGCCGCCCGGCTGCGGGATCTGCGGTCCGCCGCCCTGCCCGCCGGTCCCCCCGGTCCCGGCGGTCGGATACGGCCGGCCGCCGCCGTTCTGCTGCGGCACCGGGTTCGTCGGCGTCACCGGGAGCCCGGACGCGCCGGGGGCGCCGGACCGGCCGGGCACGGCGGACGCGGACGTGCCCGCCGGCCCCCCGGCCCCGGCCGCGCCCTTCCCGCCGTCGTCCAGCAGCGGCACGAGGAGCACGACGACGGCGGCCGCGACGAGCAGCAGCGTGCCGCCGTAGCCGGCGATCCGGCCCCACAGCCGGGCCCGCCGGCCCCGCCGCGCGGGCCTCCTCGACTTCATTCCGCTGACTCCCCGTCGTGGCACGTGACCGATGAGGCTACCAACTCCGCGCGGCGGGCACTTCCCGCTCAGATCTGGACGCGCGCCTCGACGGCCTTGACGATCTCCTCGACCGCCTCGTCGATCGGGACGGCGTTCCGCTGCTCGCCGCTGCGGTACCGGAACGACACGGCGTCCTTGGCCACGTCGTCGTCGCCCGCCAGCAGCATGTAGGGGATCTTCTGCTTCTGCGCGTTGCGGATCTTCTTCTGCATCCGGTCGGAGGAGGTGTCGACCTCGGCGCGGATCCCGCGCTCGCGCAGCCGCGCGGCGACCTTGTCCAGGTGCGGGACGTGCGCGTCGCCGATCGGGATGCCGACCGCCTGCACCGGCGACAGCCACGGCGGCATCGCGCCCGCGTAGTGCTCGACCAGCACGCCGAGGAAGCGCTCGACCGACCCGAACAGGGCGCGGTGGATCATCGCCGGGGTCTGCCGGGTGCCGTCGGCGGCCTGGTACTCCAGCCCGAACCGCTTCGGCTGGTTGAAGTCGAGCTGGATGGTGGACAGCTGCCAGGTCCGCCCGATCGCGTCCTTGGCCTGGACGGAGATCTTCGGCCCGTAGAACGCGGCGCCGCCCGGGTCGTCCACGAGGTCGAGCCCGGACTCCTGCGCCGCCTGGCGCAGCGCCTCGGTGGCCTCCGCCCAGTCGGCCGCCTCGCCGATGAACTTGCCGGAGTCGTCGCGGGTGGACAGCTCCAGGTAGAACTCCGAGAGCCCGAAGTCGCGCAGGACGCTGAGCACGAAGCTCAGCAGCGACTTGATCTCCTCGCCCATCTGCTCCTTGGTGGTGTAGATGTGCGAGTCGTCCTGGGTCATGCCGCGCACGCGGGTGAGCCCGTGCACCACGCCCGACTTCTCGTACCGGTACACCGAGCCGAACTCGCAGAGCCGCAGCGGCAGCTCCCGGTAGGACCGCCCGCGCGCCCGGAAGATCAGGTTGTGCATCGGGCAGTTCATCGGCTTGACCCGGTACTCGACGTCGTCGACCTCGAAGGGCGGGAACATGTCCTCGCCGTAGTAGGGCAGGTGCCCGGAGGTCTCGAACAGCGACGACTTGGTGATGTGCGGGGTGTTGACGAACTCGTAGCCGGCCTCCTGCTGCCGGCGGCGCATGTAGTCCTCCATCTCCTTGCGGATGATGCCGCCCTTGGGGTGGAAGACCGGCAGGCCGCTGCCGAGCTCGGGCGGGAAGGAGAACAGGTCGAGCTCGGCGCCGAGCCGGCGGTGGTCGCGCTTCTCGGCCTCCTCCAGGAACCTCAGGTACTCGTCCTGCCTGTCGCGGGACTCCCACGCGGTGCCGTAGATCCGCTGGAGCTGCGGGTTCTTCTCGCTGCCGCGCCAGTAGGCGCCGCCGGAGCGCATCAGCTTGAACGCGGGGATCACGCGGGTGGACGGCAGGTGCGGGCCGCGGCACAGGTCCTTCCAGCGCAGCTCGCCGGACTTGGCGTCGAGGTTGTCGTAGATGGTCAGCTCGCCGCCGCCCACCTCGACGCCGGCGCCGTCGGCGGCGTCCTCGACGGGGCCGGAGCCCTTCAGCCCGATCAGCTCCAGCTTGTACGGCTCGGCGGCCAGTTCGGCGCGCGCGTCGTCGTCGGAGACCGGGCGGCGGGAGAACCGCTGGCCCTGCTTGACGATCTCGCGCATCCGCTTCTCGATGCGCTTGAGGTCGTCGGGGGTGAACGGCTCGGCGACGTCGAAGTCGTAGTAGAAGCCGTTCTCGACCGGCGGGCCGATGCCGAGCCGGGCGTCGGGGAACAGCTCCTGGACGGCCTGCGCCATCACGTGCGCGGCGGAGTGCCGCATGATCGCGCGGCCGTCGGCGGAGCCGATCTCGACGGGCTCGACGGCGTCGCCCTCGTGCAGCTCGCCGGCGAGGTCGCGCAGCTCGCCGTTGACGCGCGCGGCGATCACGGTGCGGCCGTCGGCGTCCAGGGCCTCGCCCGCGGTGGTGCCCGCCGGTACCGCCCGCTCGCCGCCGTCGAGTCTGATGCGCAGTTCGGGCACGGTGGACACGGGTACTCCTCGCGATGGTGGTCGGGGATCAGTGGTTCCCGATGCTATCGACTCGGGCTCTCGCCCGGACGCATCCGGCTCCATCGTGGTGCTCCTCTCCTCGTGGAGGGGCCCCCGGGAGCGGACTGAGCGGTCCCCGGAAAGCGGAAGGCCCCGGGGATCGCTCCCGGGGCCCTTCCGCGTGCAATGTCAGGACATGCCGCCGTCGCGCCGGGAGTGACCCGGCGTCGTCGTCTCTACGGACACGTGCGGCATGCCTCCACTGTAACCGACGGGGCGCGACCGCACACGCCGTCCGGCGGCGGCACATGCCGTCCGGCGGGGTCACGCGCGCGCTCTCGGCCCGGTGAGCTGGTCCATGTCCTCCAGCTCGCGGCCCTTGGTCTCCGGGACGGCGCGCAGCACGAACAGCAGGGCCAGGATGGAGAACAGCGTGTAGATGCCGTAGGCGAGGCCGAGCGAGAACCCGGAGATACCGGGGAACGTCGTGGTGATCACCCAGTTGGCGATCCACTGCGCGGCGGCGGCGACCGCGAGGGCGGAGGCGCGGATGAAGTTGTTGAACATCTCGCCCAGCATCACCCAGACGACCGGCCCCCAGGTCGCGGCGAACGAGGCGACGAAGACGTTGGCGGCGACGAGCGCGACGGGCCCGGCGACGCCGCCGAGGTGCGGCTCGCCGTCCACCACGGGCGCGGTGGCGAAGCAGACGGTCAGGGTGCCGAGGGAGACGGCCATGCCGGCGGCGCCGGCGAGCAGCAGCGGGCGGCGCCCGATCCGGTCGACGAGCGCGATGGCGACCAGTGTGAACGCCACGTTCACCACCGAGTTGATCACCGAGGTGAGCATCGCGTCGTTCTCGGAGAACCCGACCGCCTGCCACAGCGAGGACGAGTAGTAGAAGATCACGTTGATGCCGACGAACTGCTGGAAGACCGACAGCAGGATGCCGACCCAGACGATCGGCAGCAGGCCGAGCCGGTTCCCGCGCAGGTCGCCGAGCCGGACCGGCCGGTCCTCGGCGATCGACCGGACGATCTCCCTGATCTTGGTGTCCACGTCGCCGTGGCCCATGACCCGCGCCAGCACCCGCCGGGCCTCGGCCGTCCTGCGCTTCTTGACCAGGTAGCGCGGCGACTCGGGGATCGTCAGGGCGATCACCCCGTACAGGAGCGCGGGCACGGTGGCGCTGGCGAACATCCAGCGCCAGGCGTCCCCGCCCCAGGGGAACGTCCCGGACGCGCCGCCGTCGGACACCCGGGCGATGACGTAGTCGATGACGAGCGCGGCGAAGATGCCGAGGACGATCGCCATCTGCTGCAGGGAGCCGAGCCGGCCGCGCAGGCTCGCGGGCGCGATCTCGGCGATGTAGGCGGGCGCGATCACGGACGCGGCGCCGATGGCGAGGCCGCCGACCAGCCGCCAGGCGGTCAGGTCGGCGGCGTTGAAGGCCAGCGCCGAGCCGACCGAGCTGATCACGAACAGCGCCGACGCGATGAGCATCACCCGCACGCGGCCGATCCGGTCGCCGATCGGCCCGGCGAACCAGGCGCCGACGGCGCAGCCGAGCAGCGCCGACGACACCACGAGGCCGACGGTGAAGCCGCTCAGCCCGAACTCCGCCTTGATCGCGTCGACGGCCCCGTTGATCACCGAGGAGTCGTAGCCGAACAGGAAGCCGCCGAGGGCGGCGGCCCCGGCGAGCAGCACGGCGGTGGCCGTGGCGTGCGCGGCACCGTCCCGCTCGCCGCCGTCCGGCTCCCGGCCGTCCGATGGTCGCGGCTGGCTGCCCGAGGTCGTCATGGGCCCTGATCTTCCCCGCGAGACGGACCTTATGCCGGGTTTCGAACGCCGCTCAGTCGCGGACGGCGACGCCGAGGACGTGCGGCGAGGCGGGGTTGCCGCGCCCGGCGGGGAACTCGAACCGGCGCTCGGTCCGCACCGTGAAGCCCGATCCGGCGATCCAGTCGGGCGTGGGCCGGGACACGTGGCAGCCGGCGGCGAGGAACGGCCACACCACGTCGGCGTACCGCTGGAACCGCGCCTTCCCGGGCGCGTCCCCCCGGACGTGCTCGTAGTAGCGCAGCTCGCCGCCCGGCCTGAGGACGCGCCTCAGCTCGGCCAGGGCGCGGACCGGGTCGCGCACCGAGCACAGCACGAGCGAGGCGACCGCGACGTCGAACGACGCGTCGTCCAGGTCGAGGTCCTCGGCGACGCCGGGGCGGACCGTGACGGGGACGGGCGCGCGGCCGGCGGCGCGGCCGGCCCTGGCGCGCAGCCGCGGCTCGGGTTCGACCGCGACGACCTCGGTGACCTCGGGCGGGTAGTGCGGGAAGTTGGCCCCGTGGCCCGCGCCGACCTCAAGCACGCGGCCGGACGCGCCGGCGAGCAGCTCGGCGCGGTGCGCGTCCCCGCCCGCCCTGGCGCAGCCGGCGTCCAGCCGCGGGTAGAGCCGGGCGAAGATCGGATGGCTCAGGTCGCTCATGCCCGCAGTCTCCGCCGCCGCCCCGCGCGCCGCAAGATCGCCGTGCCCGCGCGCCGCAGGATCGCCTCGCCGGGGGCGCCGCCCGGGGGTGATACTCCAGGGCCGGGCCGCATCTCCCTCCCGCGGGTCAGGCCGCCACCGCCTCGCGGGTTCTAGGCTCCAAGTCAAATGAACGATCCAGACC
Organism: Spirillospora sp. NPDC047418; assembly: GCF_040643275.1. Lineage (NCBI taxonomy): Bacteria > Bacillati > Actinomycetota > Actinomycetes > Streptosporangiales > Thermomonosporaceae > Spirillospora > Spirillospora sp. NPDC047418. Next base: position 19,249 of record NZ_JBEYTW010000071.1, on the reverse strand, counting down.
GCTCCGCGCCCGCCGACCGCACCCGGCTGATGGCCGGCGTCCGCTCCGCCCTGCTGCACGGCGGGGACGGCCCGCCGGTGACCCTGCTGCCCGGCCGCCTGCGGCTGCGCGTGCCGATCCTGGTGGTGCTCGCCGCGCTGACGATCGGCTTCACCGCCGGCTCGATCGCGATCGCGATCGTGCAGTACCACGTGCGCGTCGGGCTGGCCTGGCCGCTCGGGGTGCTGCAGGCGACACCGCTGATCTTCGCGGCCCGGTGGCCGCTGGCCGCCTGGCGGGTCGCGGCCTTCGGCCTGCTGCTCACGGTGTTCGTCCGGCACGGCACGGGCTTCATGCCGTGGCCGGTCACCGCGATCCTGGCGCTGGTCGTCATCCTGTTCTTCACCGGCGTCGGCTCGGACCGGCAGACCACCGTCGGCGTCGGCGCGGTGACCGTGGTGGGGGTGCTGGTGCCCGCCGTGCTGTTCGGCATGCCGGGCTGGTTCGCGATGATCCTCGCGGGGGTCGCCGGGGTCGCGCTGACGTTCGGCGACGCGGTCGGCGGCCGGCACTCCGCGGTGGAGGAGCTGCGCCGCCGCGAGGAGCAGCACCGGCAGGACCTGGCCCGGCAGGCGGTGCTGGAGGAGCGCGCCCGCATCGCCCGCGAGCTGCACGACGTGGTCGCGCACCACATGTCGGTGATCGCGATGCAGGCGGAGGCCGCCCCCTACAAGATCCCGGATCTGCCGGACTCCGCCCGGCAGACGTTCGGGGTGGTGCGGGACGCGGCGCGCGAGGCGCTCACCGAGACCCGCCGCGTCGTGGGCCTGCTGCGCACGGAGGACGAGGGGGCCGAGCGCGCCCCGCAGCCCGGCCTGGACCGGCTGGACGACCTGGTCGCCGCCGCGCGCCGCTCCGGGCTGTCGGTGGCGACCGTCGTGGTCGGCATGCCGCGCCCGCTGAACGCGGGGGTGGACCTGTCGGCGTACCGGATCGTGCAGGAGTCGCTCAGCAACGCGTCCCGGTACGCGCCGGGCTCACGCGTCCACGTCGAGGTGAAGTACGGAACGGAGGCGCTGGTGGTGTCGGTCACCGACGACGGCGCCCGCAGCGCTCCGGAGGAGTCGCCGGGCGGCGGCCACGGCCTGGTCGGGATGCGCGAGCGCGTCACCATGCTGGGCGGCAGCCTGGAGGCGGGCCCGGGGGGCGGCGCCGGCTGGTCGGTCGCGGCCGAACTGCCCTACGGGGACGCGGACTGACCGTCCCGCCGTAGGGTGGCGTCGTGACGATTCGGGTGCTGATCGCCGACGACCAGGTGATGATCCGCGACGGGCTCGCGGCGCTGCTGTCCTCCGATCCGGAGATCGAGGTGGTGGGGCAGGCGGGCAACGGCCGCGAGGCCGTGGAGATGGGCCGCCGGCTCGACCCGGACGTGATCGTGATGGACATCCGGATGCCGGAGATGGACGGGCTCGCCGCCACCGCCGAGCTGGTCGGCGAGCCCGCCGCGGACGCCGACCCGGCGGGGGCGCGGCCGAAGGTGCTCGTGCTCACCACGTTCGACCTGGACGAGTACGTCTACGAGGCGCTCGGCGCGGGCGCCAGCGGGTTCCTGCTCAAGGACGCCTCGGCGGCCGACCTGGTGAGCGGGGTGCGGATCGTCGCGGGGGGCGACGCGCTGCTCGCCCCGTCCATCACCCGGCGGCTGATCGGCGACTTCGCGCGGCGGCGCCGGCACCAGCGGCCGAGCCCGCAGGCGACGGCGGGGCTGACGCCGCGCGAGCTGGACGTGCTGCGGCTCATCGCGCGCGGCCTGTCCAACGCCGAGATCGCCGCCGAGCTGGTGCTGGCCGAGCAGACGATCAAGACGCACGTCGGGCACGTGCTGACCAAGCTCGCGCTGCGCGACCGCACCCAGGCCGTCGTGTACGCCTACGAGAACGGGCTCGTCGGCTAGCGGGACGGGTCGAGCACGAGCTTGCCGCTGGTGCGGCGCGCCCGCATGTCCTCGTGCGCCCGCCTGGCCTCGCTCAGCCCGTACTCGCCGCCGCCGACGACGCGCAGCCCGCCGCCGGCGGCGAGGCCGAACAGCTCGTCCAGCGCGGTGCGCATCACGTCGCCGGGAAGCTGGAAGACGTGCGCCAGCCACATGCCGGAGATCGTGGCGGAGTGCGCCATCAGCGTGGCCGGCCGGACGGGCGAGGGCTCCTTGCGCGACGCCATGCCGTAGAAGGCGAGGCGCCCGAACGGGGCGAGGGCGCGCAGGCTCTGGTCGGTGACCGTGCCGCCCGTCATCTCCAGGACGGTGTCGACGCGCCGGCCGCCGTTGGCCTCGATCAGCGCGTCCTTCAGGTCGGGCTCGTTCGCGTCGATCGCGACGTCGGCGCCGAGGTCGAGGGCGAGGTCGCGCTTCTCCTTGGACGAGGCGGTCGCGATGACCCGCCCGGCGCCCCACGCCTTGGCGAGCTGGACGGCGAGCGTGCCGACCCCGCCGGCGGCGGCGTGCACGACGACGGACTCGCCCGGCGCGAGGTGGACGCTGCGGCGCAGCAGCACCCACGCGGACGCGCCCTGGACGATCATGCCGAGCGCGGTGACGTCGTCGATCGCGTCGGGGACGTCCCAGGCCAGCGCCTCGGGCGCGACGGCCTTCTCGGCGTAGCCGCCGGTGCCGACGAGCGCGACGACGCGGCGGCCGTCCGCGGTGGTGCCGACGACCTCGCCGCCGGGCACCATCGGCAGCGTGGACGCCGACAGGTAGCTGTTCTCGGCCTGGTGGGTGTCGGCGTAGTTGACGCCGGCCCGCGAGACGTCCACGAGCAGGTGCCCGGGGCCGGCGGTCGGCTCGGGAAGCTCGGTGACGGTCAGGACCTCGGGCCCGCCGAACTCGGTGATCTGGATCGCGCGCATGTCTCTCCTGTCGTGTCTCGGGCGGGCGGCTCAGCGGGGGCCGGGGACGCCGCGGAACGTGAAGGGCCCGGACGGCCGGCCCGGCACGACGTACCAGGCCTCGCCCGCGCCGTCGGCCTCCAGGATGCCCATGAACGCCTCGACGACGTCGGCCACGTCCAGGATCGGGAAGCCGGTCTCCTGGAGATGCCCCTTCAGCGGGGTGAGGATGTCGGTGTCGGCGAACGAGGGGCACAGGGCGTTCACCCGGACGCCCTCCTCGGCGAGTGTCGGGCCGAGCGCGCGGACGAGGCCGACGACGGCCGCCTTGTTGGCGCCGTAGACGGGGTCGAACGGCGTCGCGGTGAGGCCCGCCATGCTGGCGGTGCAGACGATGTCGCCGCCGCCGCGGGCGCGCAGCGCGGGCAGCGCGGCGTGCGCGCCGAACACGACGCCGTCGAGGTTGATGCCCATGGCCCGCCGGTAGGCGGCGAGGTCGAAGTCGTCGCCCACTCCCCCGCCGCCGGCGACGCCCGCGTTGAGGAAGGCCACGTCCAGGCCGCCGAAGCGCTCGACGGCGACTTGGACGGCGGCCTCGCTGTCGGCGGGCTCGCGCACGTCGCAGCGGACGAACGCGCCGTCCAGCTCCTCCGCGAGCGCGTCCCCCGCCGCGGCGTCGACGTCGGCGAGCACGACCCGGGCGCCCGCGCCGGCGAGCCGGCGCGCCACCGCGGCCCCGATCCCGTTGGATCCGCCCGTGATCAGCGCGACCTTGCCGGTGCCGTCGAAGGCTGCCATGGGGACTCCCTCCCAAAGTAACTGACTCGTCAGTTACTCTAGCGGAATGGACTTCGGTTTGAGCGAGCGGGGCGGCGAGTACTTCGGTCGCCTCCAGGAATTCATGGACTCCCACGTCTACCCGGCGGAGCCGGTCTACGCGGCCCAGCGGGCGGAACTGGCCGCGGCGGGGCGCGAGCACCACGTCCCCCAGGTCGTCGAGGACCTCAAGGTGGAGGCCCGCAAGCGCGGCCTGTGGAATCTGTTCCTCCCCGGCAGCGAGGACCCGGCGCACGGCCTGTCGGTCACCGACTACGCGTCCCTGGCCGAGCTGACGGGGCGCTCCCCCAACCTCGCGCCGGAGGCGACCAACTGCGCGGCGCCCGACACCGGCAACATGGAGGTGCTGCACCTGTTCGGCACGCCCGAGCAGAAGGAGACGTGGCTGCGCCCGCTGCTGGACGGCGAGATCCGCAGCGCGTTCGCGATGACGGAGCCGGACGTCGCGAGCTCCGACGCCACCAACATCGCCACCCGCATCGAGCGGGACGGCGACCACTACGTCGTCAACGGCCGCAAGTGGTGGACGAGCGGCGCCGCCGACCCCCGCTGCAAGATCATGATCCTGATGGGCAAGACCGACCCGGAGGGCCACCCGTACCGGCAGCAGTCGATGGTCCTGGTGCCCTTCGACACGCCCGGCGTGGAGGTCGTCCGGGCGCTGCCCGTGTTCGGGTACCAGGACCAGCACGGCCACTGCGAGATCACCTTCACCGACGTGCGCGTCCCGGTGGAGAACCTCGTCGGCGAGGAGGGCGGCGGCTTCGCGATCGCGCAGGCCCGCCTCGGCCCCGGCCGCATCCACCACTGCATGCGCGCGATCGGGATGGCCGAGCGGGCACTGGAGCTGATGTGCGAGCGCGCGGTGTCGCGCGTCGCGTTCGGCGGCCCGCTCGCCAAGCAGGGCGTGGTGCGCGAGCAGATCGCCGAGTCGCGGATGGCGATCGAGCAGGCCCGGCTGCTCACCCTCAAGACGGCCTGGCTGATCGACAGGCACGGCGTGCAGGCGGCCCGGTCCGAGGTCGCGGCGATCAAGGTGATCGCGCCGCGCGTCGCGCTGCAGGTCGTGGACCGGGCGATCCAGGTGCACGGCGGCGCCGGCGTCAGCGACGACACGCCGCTCGCCGCGATGTGGGCGGGGCTGCGCACGCTGCGCCTGGCCGACGGCCCGGACGAGGTGCACGTGCGCTCCGTGGCCCGCGCCGAGCTGGGCGCGTACCTCGGCGCATGACCGGTGACACGGGGGAGGCGGGCGTACGGCGGCGGATGCCGTACGCCCGGCGGCGCGAGCAGCTGCTGCAGGTCGCGCTCGGGGAGTTCGGCCGCCGCGGCTACCACCTGACGCAGATGGAGCACGTGGCGGCGGCGGCGCAGGTGTCCAAGGCGCTGCTCTACCAGCATTTCGGGTCCAAGGAGGAGCTGTTCGCCGAGGTGACCGAGGCGATCGTCGCCGAGCTCACCGGCCGGCTGAACGAGGCCGTGCGGGCCGCGCACGGGTCGGCGGACGGCATCCGGGCGATGATCCGGGTGCTGTTCGACTACGCCACCGAGGAGCCGGACGCGTGGGCGCTGGTCGTCCGGCATCTGGACAAGCCGGAGGTGGGGCTTGAGCTGCGGGAGCTGCGCGACCGGCTCGGCACCGCGTTCGCCGACCTGCTGCTGCGCCGCCGCCGCGCCGACCCGGCGCTGTCCCCGGCCGCGCTGGAGGTCAACGAGCGCCGCGCCCGGCTGCTCGTGCCGCTGATGTACGGGTCGATGCTGTCGATGGTGTCGTGGTGGCTGGAGCATCCCGACACCGCGCGGGAGCGCGCCGAGCAGATGGCCGTGGAGTTCATCTGGCTCGGCCTCGACCGCCTCCGCGCGGGCGAGCGCCTGCCCCGGGAGCCCTGACTCCCGAACGGCGTGTCAACCGAACACGGCGTCGCGGACGACGTCGAGGGCGGTCAGCACCGCGCCGCGCAGCACGGCGTCGCCCTCGACGCGGCTCGCCCGCACGTCGGTGGGGGCCGGGCCGAGGGCGCCGAGCCGGTCGGCGACCAGCCCGGCGAGCCGGTCGCCGCCCGTGCGGCCGAGCCCGCCGCCGAGCACGACGAGCCCGGGGTCGAGGACGGCGACGAGCGCGAAGGCGGCCTCGGCGATCCACCCGGCCACCTGCTCGTCGGTGAGGCCGGCCACGGCGGCCCGGTCCAGCAGGTGGCAGAAGTCGGTGCCGCCGAACTTCAGCAGCCCCACCTCGCCGGCGCCGCCGGACGCGCCGCGGCGCAGCCGGCCGTCCAGCACGACCGCGCCGCCGATGCCGTCGTCCAGCCACAGCAGGGCGAAGTCGGCGCGGCCCGCGGCGGCGCCCTCCCGGTGCTCGGCGATCGCGCCGAGGTTGACCTCGTTCTCCAGCCGCACCGGCGCGCCGAGGCGCCGCTGGAGCGCCTCGCCGAGGTCGGGGCGCCCGCCGGGGACGCCGCTGTCGGTCACCAGGCCGGTGCGCGGGTCGACGGGCCCGGGAGTGCCGAGCACGACGGTGTGCGGGGCGCGGCCGTCCGCCGCCTCCGCGACCGCCGCGGCGATGAGCGCGGCCAGGTCGGGGGCGGGCGGCAGCGGCCGGGTCGCGGTGCCGGTCTCGTTCCCGGCGATGTCGGCGACGGCGACGTGGACGGCGTCGCGGCGCAGGTCCACCCCGGCGATGTGGGCGCGGCCGGCGACGAGGCCGTAGAGGCGGGCGTTCGGGCCCCGCCGGTCGGCGCCGGTCTCCCCCGCCACCTCGACCAGCCCGGCCGCCCGCAGCCGCTCGATCAGGTCGGACACGGTCGGCCGGGACAGCCCGGTCAGCGTCCGCAGCTGCGGGGCGGTCAGCGGGCCGCGGTCGAGCAGCAGGTCGAGCGCGAGCCGGTCGTTGATCGCGCGGGCCATCGTGGGGTCGGCGGTCTTCACGGGCCACATATTAGTCAGGGTTCCTGCCTGATTCGCTTTTCATCAGGAAGCCTTCCTGTTAGTTTCTCGGTCCATGACCTCTCCCCACCGGGCCATCGGCGCGGTCTTCGCCGTCCACGGGGCCGTGGCGGGCACGCTCGCCACCCGCCTGCCGTGGATCCAGGACCGCCTCGACCTCTCCCCCACGGTGCTCGGGCTGGCCCTGCTGTGCCCGTCCATCGGCGCGTTCACCGCGATGCCGACCGCGAGCCGCGCGGCGCACCGGATCGGCGAGCGCCGCACCGTCCGGCTGCTGATCGCGGCCTGGTGCGCGGCGCTCGCCCTGCCCGCGCTCGCGCCCGCGCCCGGCTGGCTGTTCCCGGCGATGCTGCTGTTCGGCGCGACCGCCGGAATGTCGGACGTCGTCATGAACGCGCACGGCGTCGCGGTGGAGCGGGCCGTGCGCCGCCCGGTCATGTCGGGGCTGCACGGCCTGTGGTGCGTCGGCAGCCTCGCCGCGGGCGGCGCCGGCATCGCCGCCGCGCACGCCCGGATCGACGCCCGGCTGCACCTCGGGGTGGTCGCGCTCGTCCTGCTGGCGGCGGGCCTGGCCGCCGGGCGCGGGCTGCTCGCGGACCGGCCGGCGGAGGGCGTCCCCGCGCCGCGCCGGTTCGCGCTGCCGACGCGGGCCGTCGCGGCGATCGGCGCGGTCGGGTTCTGCGGGACGTTCGCCGAGGGCGCGAGCGCCGACTGGTCCGCCGTCTACCTCACCGAGGTGACGGACGCGGGCCCCGGCCTCGCCGCCGCCGCGTTCACGGTCTTCATGTCGTGCATGGCGGTCACCCGGCTGGCCGGCGACCGGATCGTGCGGCGGTTCGGCCCGGCGGCGGTCACCCGGTGCGGCGGCTCGGTCGCCGTGGCCGGCGGGGTCATGGTGGTGGCCGCCCGCGCGCCGTGGGCCGCGATCGCCGGGTTCGCGCTGGTCGGCATCGGCATCGCCACCGTCGTCCCGCTGGTGTTCGCGGCGGCGGCCGGCCTCGGCGCGACGCCCGGCGAGGGCGTGGCGGGCGTCGCGACGATCACCTACCTGTCCGGGCTGACCGCGCCCGCGGTGACCGGCTGGACGGCGGGCGCGCTGTCCTACCGGGCCGCGTTCGCGATGATCACGTGCGTGGTGGCGGTGATGACGCTGTCGGCCGGCGCGCTGCGCCCGCGCGGACCGGGCGGGCCGGGCCCGGCCGCGCCCGACCCGGCGGCGAAGGCGCTGCGCTAGCCGTACCCGACCGGTCCGGCCGGGGCGCGGGCATGCGAAAGGCCGGGGACGGCGAGCGTCCCCGGCCTCTCACGGGTCTAGATCAGCGGCAGTGCCTCAGAGCGGGTAGACGCCCTCGGCCTGCGGGCCCTTCTGGCCCTGGGTGATCTCGAAGCCGACGCGCTGGTTCTCGTCCAGGCTGCGGTAGCCGTTGGTGGTGATCGCCGAGTAGTGGACGAACACGTCCGGGCCGCCGCCGTCGGGAGCGATGAACCCGAAGCCCTTTTCGGCGTTGAACCACTTCACGGTGCCTTCGGCCATGGTGTTCCCCTTCCGGGTAGAACTCACCGGGCCGCCGGGCGGCGGACCGGGCTGCAGCGGACTCATCTCACGCCCGCCGGTCGCCCGGAGAAAACGTTTCGAGACTGCCTGGCGGCCGGCCGGCCGGGCCGGTCGCCATCGTGCAACGCACCCGAACCTACCCGATGCCGGGCCGCCTCATGCACCGACACACCTAAACAAGATCCGCCAGGGCCGCCGCCGCGCGGTGGCAGTCGTGGAACGTGCAGTACAGCGGCACGGGGGCGAGCCGGACGACATCGGGTTCGCGCGCGTCGGCGACCACGCCGTGGGCCTCGGCGAGGCTCCGGACGAGCCCGCCGGCGTCCGCGACGCGCAGCGACAGCTGGGTGCCGCGCGCCGCCGGGTCCGCCGGTGTGATGATCTCCGCACCGCCGATCGGGGCGAGCCGGGACGCCAGGTAGCCGGTGAGGCGCTCGCTCCTGGCGCGCAGCGCGTCCATCCCGACCCGGTCGAAGATCTCCAGGGAGGCGAGGACGGGCGCGAGCGCCATGATGGGCGGGTTGGACAGCTGCCAGGCGTCGGCGGACGCGGGCGCCGTGATGTCGGGGTCCATCCGGAACCGGACGGCGGGCTCGGTCCCCCACCAGCCCGACAGCTTCGGCACGGACGCGTCCCGGACGTGCCGCTCGTGGACGAAGCAGCCCGCGACCGCGCCCGGACCGGAGTTCAGGTACTTGTAGGTGCACCAGGCGGCGAAGTCCACGTCCCAGTCGTGCAGGCGCAGCGGGACGTTCCCGGCGGCGTGCGCGAGGTCCCAGCCGACGACGGCGCCGGCGGCGCGGCCCGCCTTGGTGATCGCGGGCATGTCCATGAGCTGGCCGGTCAGGTAGTTGACGCCGCCGAGCAGGACGAGCGCGACCGTGCCGCCCTCGCGTTCGAGGAAGCCGAGGACGTCCTCGGTGCGCAGGTTGTCCTCGCCGGGGCGGGGCGTCAGCCGCACGACCGCCGCCGCCGGGTCGAGCCCGTGGTGGACGGCCTGGCTGGCGACCGCGTAGGAGTCCGACGGGAACGCCGCGTCCTCGATCACGATGCGGGTGCGGTCCCCGGACGGCCGGTAGAAGCTCGCCATCATCAGGTGCAGGTTGACGGTCAGCGAGTTCATCGCGACGACCTCGTGGGGCCGCGCGCCGACGAGCCGGGCCGCGGGCTCGCGGAGCAGCTCGTGGTAGTCGACCCACGGCCGGCGCGCCCGCGTGTGCCCTTCGACGGCCAGCCGCGCCCAGTCGTCCAGCTCCTCGCGGAGCCGGTCCGCGACGCCGCGCGGCTGGAGGCCGAGCGAGTTGCCGGCGAAGTACGCGGCCTCCGCGTACGCCCCGCCGGGCGCGGGCGGGATGTGGAACTCGCCGCGCAGCGCGGGCAGCGGGTCGCTCCCGTCCAGCCGCCGCGCCTCGTCCTCCCTGTCCGCGCCTTCCCTGCCCGCGCCTTCCCTGTCCGCCGCACTGGTCACTGGGTCATTCCTTCGGTGGTCACGAGGTCGTGAGCGGGGTCGTGCGCGTGCGCGCGGGCCCGGGCGGGGGCGAAGAACGCCTCGGCGTTGCCGCCGAGCAGCCGGGAGCGGTCCGCGTCGTCCAGCCCGGGGCAGGCCCGGATCGTCGCGCCCGGCTCCAGCTCGCCGAGCGGGAACGGGTAGTCGGTGCCGAGCATGACCCGCTCGGGGCCCATCACGTCCACGAGGAGGCGGAGGGCGCGCGGGTCGAACACGGCCGAGTCGACGTGGAACCGGTCGGTGTACTCCGACGGCGGGCGCGGCGAGTCGGCGCGGACGATGTCGCGGCGGTGCCAGGCGTTGTCGGCCCGCCCGAGCAGGAACGCGAAGGAGCCGCCGCCGTGGCAGAAGCACAGCCGCAGCGACGCGGGGATGCGCTCGAACGCGCCGGACAGCATCAGCCCGAGGATGCTCAGCTGCGTCTCGGCGGGCATCCCGGACAGCCACGGCAGCATGTGGCCGCGCATCCGGTCGGCGCCGAGCATGTCCCACGGGTGGGCCAGCACGGGGAGGCCGATCGTCGCGCAGTGCGCGAGGAACACGGTGATGCCGTCGTCGTGGAGGTCGCGGTCGCCGACGTGGTTGCCGATGTGGACGCCGCGGTGCCCGGCCGCCTTCGCGCGCGTCGCGACCCGGCAGGCGAGCGACGGGTCTTGGAGCGGGACCTGGCAGAGCGGCAGCAGCCGGTCCGGTGCGTGCGCGCAGAAGGCGAGGATGCGCTCGTTGACGAGGTCGCACCAGTCGGCGGCGCGGGACGGCTCGGCGGCGTACCCGAACATCAGCGGGGTGGACGAGACGGCCTGGACGTCCACGCCCGCCGCGTCCATGTCGGCGACGCGGCGGGCCGGGTCCCAGAGCGCCTCGCCGACCGGCCGGTACTCCTCGTCCCCGCACATCATCATGCCGGTGCCGCCGCCGTCGACGCGCAGCCACGGCTGCCCCTCGTCGGCGAGCAGGCGGCCCTCGTCACGGCCGAGCTGCGGGAAGACATGGGCGTGGACATCGAAGACGGTCATGTCAGACCCGGGGCGCGGTGGTCGGGGTCATGGTCTGCGGCCAGGTCCTGCCCGGGTGGACGGCCCCGCAGTTCGCGCACTTGCGGTCGCCGCCGTAGAAGCCCTCGAAGACGGGCGGCAGGTCGTCGACGATCGAGGCGACCTGGAGTTCGGCGCGGTGGACGAGGTGGTGGCACTCGGTGCAGTACCACTCGAACGCCTCCGTCAACCCCTCCGGCCGCGGGATCTCCACGACGAGGCCGATCGACCCGGCCTCGGGCCGCTGCGGCGAGTGCCGGACGTGCGGCGGCAGCAGGAACACGTCGCCCTCGTTGATCTGCACGTCCACCGGCGGGCGGCCCTCCTCCTCCATGACGCGCAGCACCATGTTGCCCTTGAGCTGGTAGAAGAACTCCTCGGTCGGGTCGTCGTGGAAGTCGGTGCGCTGGTTGGGGCCGCCGACGACCATGATGATCAGCCCGGCGTCGTCGAACACCTGGACGTTGCCGACCGGCGGCTTCAGCAGGTCGCGGTGCTCGTCGATCCAGGCTTCGAAGTTGAACGGCCGTCCGTGCGACAGCTGCGGGAGTGTCATGCTCCGGCCTCCTTGCCGTTGCGGGGGATGTGGGCGACGCACGAGATCTCGATGAGCAGGTGCGGGTGCGGGAGCTGGTGGACGGCGACGGTCGTGCGCGCCGGGCCGGTCTCGTCGAAGTACTCGCCGTAGACCTCGTTGTAGCCGCCGAAGTCGTTCATGCTCACCAGGTAGGCGGTGACGTTGACGACGTCCGACAGGTCTCCGCCGGCGGCGCCGAGGAGGTCGCGGACGTTCTCGATGACGGCGCGGGTCTGCGCGCGGATGTCGAGGTCGGTGACGCCCATCGGGTCGGCGCTCGCGCCGACGAACGTCCCGTCGGGGCGGCGGGAGCTCGTCCCGGACACGAACACGAAGTCGCCGGCCCGCTTCAGGTGGGGGAACCGTCCGCGCGGCGTGGCCTTGCCGTCCACGAGGAACGCGTCGCCCATCACGTCGTCACCTCCACGCTGCCGAGGCCGGCGCCGGTGACGCGGACGTGCGCGTCCTCCGGCAGCGGGACGGCGGCGGTCGCGGCGCCGGCGAGGACGATCCATCCCGGTTCGAGCTTCATCCCGGCGCCGAGCGCGAGCCGCGCCGCCGCCCGCAGCGACCGCGCCGGGTCGCCGAGGATCGCGGCGGACGAGCCCGCCTGCACGGGGCGCCCGTCGATCTCCAGCAGCAGCCCGACGTTCGACAGGTCGCGCGGTTTGTGCCACGCCCCGTAGCCGAACCGCGCCGCGGAGGCGTTGTCGGCGATCACGTCCGGGAGGGTGAACTTGAAGTCCTGGAAGCGGGAGTCGAGCACCTCGAACCCGACCGCGACGCCCGCGACGGCCGACTCGACCTCGGCGGGCGACCGGACCTCCCGTCCGATCAGGTAGGCGATCTCGGGCTCGACGCGCGGGTGGATGAGGCGCGACACGTCCACGGACGACTCGGCGAGCATCCGGTCGGTGAGCAGGCCCCAGATGACGTCGTCGACGCCCATCTGCACCATCTTGGCGCGGCTGGTGAAGCCCATCTTCACCCCGGCGACCCGCTCGCCGCGGCGCCGGCGGCGCTCGATCCCGGCCCGCTGCACCGCGTAGGCGGCGGGCACGTCGAAGGGCGCCGTGCCGGTCAGCTTCGGGACCGCCCGGACGTCGCGGGCGGCGTCGTCCAGCGTCGCCGCGAGGGCGTGGACGTCCACCATCAGCCCTCCTCCTTGCCGAAGGCGACGCGGACGTCGCCGAGCCCGTCGATACGGGCCTCGAACACGTCGCCGGGCGCGGCCGGGACCACCGGCCCGAGCGCACCGGTCAGCACGGTGTCGCCGGCCCGCAGCGGGCGGCCGACGCGGACCAGCGTGTCGGCGAGCCACAGCGCCGCGTTCAGCGGGTGGCCGAGACAGGCGGCGCCGTTGCCGGTGGAGACCTGCTCGCCGCGCCGCTCCATGACCATCCCGCACAGGCGCAGGTCGACGTCCTTCAGCAGGACGGGGCGGTTGCCCAGTGCGTACATGCCGGACGAGGCGTTGTCGGCGACGGTGTCGGCGAGCGTGATGTCCCAGTCGCGGACGCGGCTGCCGACCACCTCGATCGCGGGCAGCGCGAACGCGGTCGCGCGGATGACGTCGGCGGCGGTGTGCCGCTCGTGGGTCAGGTCGTGCTCCAGGACGAGCGCGACCTCGGCCTCGGCGCGCGGCTGCAGGACGGTGCCGGCGGGGATCTCCTCGCCGTCCGGGACGGCCATGTCGGCGAACAGCATCCCGAAGTCGGGGCTGTCGACGCCGATCTGCCGCTGGACGGCCTTCGAGGTCAGGCCGATCTTCCGGCCGGCGAGGCGGCGGCCCTCGCCGAGCCAGCGCTCGGTGAGCCTGTCCTGGACGGCGTAGGCGTCGTCCGCCGTCGTGATCAGGTCGCGGACGGGCGCGCACGGCGTGCCGCTCGCGTAGGCGCCGAGGAGCCGTTCGGCGGCCTGGTCGATGGTGGTTGTCACTGGGCTCGCTCTCAGATCTGGATGCAGACGTTGACGGGTTCGGAGAAGAAGTCCATGGAGTACTCTCCCCCTTCCCGGCCGATCCCGGACGCTTTGACACCGCCGAACGGGGTGCGCAGGTCGCGCAGGTTCCAGCAGTTCACCCAGACGATGCCCGTCTCAATGCGGGGCGCCACCCGGTGAGCCCGCGACAGGTTCGTCGTCCAGATCGTGGACGCGAGGCCGTAGGGGCTGTCGTTGGCGAGGTCGACGGCCTCGTCCTCGGTGTCGAACGGGGCGACGTGGCAGACGGGCCCGAAGATCTCCTCCTTGACCGTGCGTGCGGTCTCGGGAAGCCCGGTGAGGACGGTGGGCTCGACGTAGAAGCCGCCGTCCCTGGCGTCGCCGAAGGCCGGGGCGCCGCCGCCGGCGACGACCGTGGCGCCTTCCTCTTCGGCGAGCCGGTAGTAGGAGAGCACCTTGTCGCGATGCTCGGCCGAGATCATCGGACCGTAGCCGTCGAGTTCCTTCGCCCGCGCGGCCAGCCTCTCGACGAACTCGTCGAAGACGGGCCGCTCCACGTAGACGCGCTCGGTGCAGAGGCAGATCTGCCCGGAGTGGGTGAAGGACGAGCGGACCGTGCCGTCCACGGCGGCGCCGAGGTCCGCGTCGGCGAAGACCAGCGCGGGGTTCTTGCCGCCCAGCTCGAACGACACGGGCGTCACGTGCTCGGCGGCGCTGCGCATGATCGCGCTGCCGGTGGCGGACTCGCCGGTGAACGCGATCGCGTCCACCCCCGGGTGTTCGGTGAGGAACTCCCCGGCCGCGCCCGCGCCGTGCCCGTGCACCAGGTTGAACACCCCGTCCGGCACCCCGGCCTCGTCGATGACCCGTGCGAGCAGGGTGGCGGTGGACGGCGTCTCCTCCGACGGCTTGACCACGATGGTGTTCCCGCACGCCAGCGCAGGGGCGATCTTCCAGGTCGACAGCAGCAGCGGGAGGTTCCACGGCGAGATGATCGCCACCACGCCGAGCGGCCGACGGACGGTGTAGTTGAGCGCCTCGCCCGTCCCCGTGCTCCATCCCGGGATGCGCGTCGTGTAGGCACGCTCGGGGCGGCCGTACAGCAGGTCGGCGTAGGCGCGGAAGTTGCCGGCCGCGCGCGGCACGTCGACGGTCTCGGCGAACGCCCGGGGCCGGCCGGTGTCCGCGACCTCCGCCTCGACGAACTCCTCGAACCGGGCCTGGATGCCGTCCGCGATGCGCCGCATCGCGGCGGCCCGCTCCTCGGCACCGGCCGCGCCCCACTCGCCCTTCAGCGCCGCCCGCGCCGCCGCCACGGCGTCGTCCACGGTCTCCCGCGCGGCCTCGGGGACGGTGCCCAGCTCAGCACCGTTCGCGGGGTCGATGAGCGGGAACGAGGCACCGTCCGCACGGAAGACGCCGCCGACGTAGTGCTCAGCCTTCATCCGTTCCTCCAGCGCAGCTCGACAGTCCGATCCTCTGCCCCGCGAGCTATGCCTGGCAAATACCAATCGACCAGTGAGCTATCACGAACTCGTGATAGTAAGGCGGCATGCGCGCGATCGACCTGCTCAACGGACGGCTGAAGCTCCGGCACCTGGTGCTCGTCGTCGCCATCGCCGACCACGGCAGCGTCCTGCGGGCCGCCGAGCACCTGCATCTGGCGCAGCCGGCCGTCACCCGCAGCCTGCGCGAGGTGGAGAACCTCCTCGGCGTCGACCTGTTCACCCGCGGCCCGCGCGGCGTGACACCGACCCTGTTCGGGGACGCGTTCATCGAGCACGCCCGCGCCGTGCTGGCCGAACTGCGTCGCGCCGGCGAGCGCATCACGGGCCTGGCGGACGGGGAGGTCGGCACGGTCACCATCGGCACGCTCCTGGCCGGGTCGAACGTCCTGCTCCCCCGCGCGATCGCCGCGCTGAAGAAGGACCGGCCGGGCATCACCGTGATCGTCCAGGAGGCGACGTTCGACGCCCAGGTGCCGCGCCTGCTGGACGGCGAGATCGACCTGATCCTCGGCCGCCTCAACCCGATCGACGACCTGCGCGGCCTCCGCCAGATCACCCTCTACGGCGAGCCGGTGCTCCTGGTCGCCCGCCGGAACCACCCGGCCCGCACCCTGCCGGACCTCGGCCTCGCCGACCTGCTGGCCTACCCGTGGGTGCTGCCGCTGGAGCAGACGGCGCTGCGCACCGAGTTGGAGCAGGTGTTCCGCGCGTCGGGCCTCACGCTGCCCGACAACCTGGTCGAATGCACGTCGGTACTGACCGTCCGGACGCTCGTCCGCGACACCGACATGATCGCCGCGCTCCCCGAACTGGTCGCCCGCACGGACGCCGACATTGCGCCGCTGCCGATCCCGCTGGAGACCGTCCGCCGCCAGGTCGGCGTGACGCTGCCCGCACACCGGGCGCCGACGCCCTCGGCCCGCCTGATGCTCGACCACCTCCAGCACGAGGCGGCCGCGCTCACGGCCTGATCAGCCCTGCCAGCGCCTTGCCGACCGCCGACCCGGCATCGCCCAGATCGAGGACGACGTCGAAGTGGTCCCGGTCGGGCACGACCATCAGCTCAGAGCCGTCCCACATCGGCTGGAACGTCCGCGACTGCGCCACGAACCCGTCGCCGTCGTTCTCCGCGACCACGAGAACCACCGGGCACTTGTGCTCGGCCGGTTGCAGGGCGGGGCTCAACGCCGCCGCCCTCTCCAGATCCAGCTTCACGTAGTCGTTCACGTAGATACGGGTGACCGGCCGGATGTCGAACAGCCCGCTGATCGGCATCGCGGCCTTGACGACGTCCTCCGGAACCCCGAACTCGTCCTGCCAGCCGCCGACCATCGTCATCGCGGTGAGATGCCCGCCCGCCGAACTGCCGCCGACCACAATGCGCTCAGGGTCGAGCCCATACTCGCGCCCGTGCCGGTGAATCCACGCGATCGAGGCCCGCGCCTGCCGGACGATCTCTTCCAGCGTGGCCTTCGGCGCGAGCGTGTAGTCGGGCACCACCGTCGCGATGCCCTGCTCGTGAAGAGCCCGCGCCATGAACGACGACTCCTCCTTCGACAGCGCGAACCAGTAGCCGCCGTGGAAGAAGACGAACGCGGGCCTGAGCCCGCGCTCGTCCACTCCCCACACGTCCAGCCGCTCGCCGCTCACCTCGTCGAAGACGACCCCGCGATGCCCCGGCAGCCCCTCGACGGCCCGCGCGGACTCCTCCCGGTACCGCACGAGGTGCCGTTCAAGCAGGTCATGCCCCGCCTTTCGCCGCACGTTGTAGGCGACGTCCAGTTCTTCATCGCTCAGCCCGCTGCCCGGCCACTCGTCCGCATCGCTCACGCCCCCACCCTCCTCCCCCCCGCGCCGCCGGACAAATACCGATTCACCCGGCGGCTATCACCACTCTGCTATCCACGCGCCACCTCGAACCACACGGAGACCCCGTCCTTGCCGTCGACGATCCCCCACCGGTCGGCGAGCCCGTCAACGATCATGAGCCCGCGCCCGGACTCGCTCAGCCCGTCCCGCTGGGGCGGCACGATGGGCCGCGCATGCGCACCGCCCTCGTCCTGGACCTCCACATGCAGCCGCGCGGCCGAGACCAACACCGACACCCGCACCCCGCCGCCGGGCAGCCCGCTGTGGGTGTGGCGGACGGCGTTAGTGGCGATCTCGCACACCATCAGGTCGACGTCGCCCAGGTCGAACGAGTGCTCAACCCCTTCCAACACCTGCCGCACGTAAGCACGAATGTCTCGGACGCCGAGCCCCTCACTGGACGACAGCCGAGCGTCCCTCCGCTCCCAGACGATCACGACGCCACCCCCGCGATCCGCCGAGCGGCCAGCCGCACCGACTCGGCCGGGACCTTGCAGGCCGCGTCCCACAGATAGGCCCACCGCCCGTCCCGCTCCTGGACGCCGAGCACCGCCAGCGACCGCCGCCGTGCGGCCAGGGGAACCGAGAGCACGGGCTCCGCCGTGGCGTCGAGGTAGAGAACGGACCCCTGCCCGACCTCCCGCAGAGCCCACATGAGCCGCACGAGAACCCGAAACCGCTCCAGCGTCACCCCGTCCCGCTCCGGCCCGCCGAGCGCCGCCCCTTCCGGGGACTTCGGTAGATTGCCCACAGTCCGACTCCTTTCAGTCGGGCGAGGCCCCGGGTCTCGGTGTGGCTGCACCGACCGGGGCCGCTCTCTCTGTTCTCCTGCGCCATGCCTTCAGGCAGTGGCACTCTGTGTCCGCAAGAATGCACTACGTACATGCTCTGCGCAATACTGCATGTGAAATCCGGCTCACAGAGGGAGAACCACGTGTCAGGCAAGCAAGACCGGAGCCACAGCCCGCTCCTCCGCGCCCGCCGCCTCGCGCTGGAGCTGACGAGGCGCCGCGAGTCCGCCGGCCTCACCCGCGACGAGGTGACGCGCCGCCTGGAGTGGGCGAACTCGACCTTGTTCCGCATCGAGACCGGCCGCACCAGGCCGCAGCCCCGCAGCGTCCGCGAACTACTGGACCTCTACGGCGTCACGGGCCCCCAGAAGGAGGGGCTCATCCAACTCGCCCGCGAGGCCCGCCGGCCCGGCTGGTGGCACTCCTTCCGCGACGTCCTCCCTGATCCATATGAGGTCTACATCGGTCTGGAATCCGGTGCCGCAGTCATCCGCGCGTTCCAACCCCTCGTGGTGCCGGGCTTCCTCCAGACCCCTGATTACGCCCGCGCGGTGATCCGCGGTGGCCCTCAGGAACTGGAACCTGACGAGATCGACCGCAGAGTGCATGTGCGCATAGCACGACAGCAGATCCTCTCTCAGCCGGACCGTCCACGCCTCTGGGTGGTCTTGGACGAAGCCGCGCTCCATCGCACGGTTGGCAGTACGGCGATCATGCGGGAGCAACTTGCGCACCTGGTCACGATGTCGGAACAAGGGAAGACGACCATCCAGATCGTTCCGTTCAAGTGCGGCGCCCACGCCGGCGCCACCGGTCCGTTCGTCATCCTCGGCTTTGCCGAACCGACCGATCCGAACGTGGTGTACCTCGAAACCATCCCAGATGGAATCTACCTGGAGCGCGCAAGTGACGTTGAGGCATATATGCTTGCATTTGACCATCTACTCGCGGCTGCCCTACATCCTGACGACTCGGTAGCATTGATTAACCGCGTAGCGGATGCGATCACCTGAGGCAATGACAAGGATGTGCGCGATGGGCAACTCGGACGCGATCTCTGCCGCATGGCGCAAGAGTGCTCGTAGTGGCCAGAACGGCGAGTGTGTCGAAGTCACATCCATCTGCGGAGGAATAGGAGTCAGGGACAGCAAGGACCCCGGCGCCGAGCAGCTTACGTTGGGCTTGGGCACGTGGGCGGCGTTCGTGGGTGAGGTTCGAGACGGCCGGTTCGACCTCCCCTGAGCTACGCGCTCCTATACGGAACGTCTTCGCCGACTACTGGAAACTGCCACTGTCGCCATGGGGTTCGTGGACGGCGTTCGCCGAGGGCTTCGTGGTTGTCTCAGGTGACCATTGCGCGGTCGTGGTGTCGGCTGAGGTCGGTCAGTGCGGTGATGGCCGGGTCGTTCGGGGTTTCCAGCGCTGGTAGGCGACCACCGCCGCGGTTGACCAGGACGATGGCGGTCGCGGTGAATCCCTCCATGAGGGACCGGAGGATCACGTGGTTCGAGCGCGCGTATCGGCGGATCAGGGCGTCGACGAACGTGCTGAAGACCTCGATGTCGATCTCGCACTCGTCCGCTTGCATCGGGCCGAGACCTGAGGGGAGGTCTGTGAGCGTGGCGAATGATTCCGCCGCGCGCAGGAAGACTTGCGCGACGCCCGTGGCGGGATTCCAGAGGACGCGTTGGCCTATCTGGAAGTACTGGCTCATCGTCCTCCTTGTACGGCAGTCCGAGATCGTGATCTTGTCATGGTCGGCTGATTCGGGCTCGCTGGTGGAACCAGCGGGCGCGGGCTTGGTGACGCCGTCGCCACA
>NZ_JBEYTW010000070.1:0-45426 GCF_040643275.1 Spirillospora sp. NPDC047418 | reverse complement strand
AGGCTCAGATCAACGGCTTGACGAACCGCCGGATGCGGGCCCGCATGTCCGGTGGTGTGAGAGGAGGGCCGGGCGACCCGGCCCTCCTACTCGATTCCGGAGGGGGTCAGGCGGCGGGGACGACGGCCATGGCCTCGATCTCGACGAGCAGGTCGTCGCGGACCAGCCGGGACACCTCCACCAGCGACGCCGCCGGGGCCACGTCCGCGGGGACGAACTCGGCGCGGACCGCCCGCACGACGCCGACGCCGCCCGCGTCGCGCAGGAAGTAGCCGAGCCGCACGACGTGCTCCCAGCGGGCGCCGGCGGCGGTCAGCGCGGCCTGCAGGTTGGCGAACACCTGCCGGGTCTGGGCCTCCAGGTCGCCGGGCCCCACCAGGTTCCCGGCGGCGTCCAGGGCGATCTGCCCGCTGACCACCACCAGCCGGCCGGGGACGTCGACGGACACGGCGTGGCTGTAGCCGTGGCCGGGCGCCAGGCCGGGCGCCTCGACCTGCCGGACGCCGGGCCGCGGATCACTGCTCGTCACAAGATCACCCTACCGGGCGGGGCCCGCGGTCAGCCGAGGAGCCGCTCCCGCAGGCGGGTCTTGAGGATCTTGCCGCCGGGGTTGCGGGGCAGCGGCTCGTCCTGGAACCACAGGTGCTGCGGGATCTTGAACGCGGCGATCCGGCCGCCGAGGAACTCCCGCACCTGCGCCGCGGTCGCCGCGTGCCCGGGGCGCGGCACGATCACCGCGCCGACCTCCTCGCCGAGGACCTGGTGGGGGACGCCGATGACGGCGCAGTCGGCGACCGCCGGATGCTCGTACAGGGCGGCCTCGACCTCCGCGCAGTAGATGTTCTCGCCGCCGCGGATCAGCATGTCCTTGGCGCGGTCGACGATGTAGACGAACCCGTCGGCGTCCAGGCGGGCCAGGTCGCCGCTATGGAACCAGCCGCCGGTGAACGCCCGCGCGGTCGCCTCCGGCTTGTTCCAGTAGCCCTTGATGACGTTCGGGCCCTTGATGAGCAGCTCGCCGACCTCGCCGGCCGGCAGTTCCTCCCCGGAAGGGCCGACGACCCTGACGTCGCAGACCGCGACGGGCGGGCCGACGCTCTCGGGCCGCTCCAGGTAGTTGACGCCGCCGTTGTAGGTGGTGACCGAGGACGTCTCGGTCAGCCCGTAGCCGTTGCCGGGGACCCGCTCGGGCAGCCGCTCGCGGATCGTGTCGACCAGCGCGGGCGCGGCCGGGGCGCCGCCGTAGCTGACACCGGTGAGGCTGGAGGTGTCGTACTCGCCGAACTCGGGGGCGGTCAGCACCTGCCACGCCATCGCGGGGACGCCGCCGAACCCGGTGACCCGCTCCCGCTCGATCAGCTCCAGCGCCCGGCGGGCGTCCCACTTGTACATCAGCACGACGGTGCCGCCCTGCAGCGCGCTGGTCACCAGCACCGAATGGCAGCCGGTGGCGTGGAAGAACGGGACGCTCAGCAGCGTCACCCGCGGTTGCGGCGCGGTCAGCTCCTGGACCGTCCGGCCCGCCCGGACCCCCGCCGACATGATCCCGTAGGCGAGGCTGACGGGGTTGGTCGCGATGTTGCGGTGCGTGCCGAGGGCGCCCTTGGGGCGTCCGGTGGTGCCGGAGGTGTAGAAGATGGTGGCCTCGTCGTCGGGGCCGATCGCCACCTCCGGCAGCGACGCCGCGCCCGGGTCACCGGAGTCTCCAAGGACGCCGGGGTCGCCGGAATCGCCGCCGAACGGCTCGGCGCCTTCGGGGAGGGGCCCGTCGGGGCGCGCGACCAGGCACGCGACCCCCAGCCCCGGCAGGACGGCGGCGAGCCGCTCGGCGCGCTCGGCGTCGGCGATCAGGACCTTCGCACCGCTGTCGGCCAGCCCGTACTCCAGCTCGGCGGCGCTCCACCAGGCGTTCAGCGGCACCACCACCGCCCCCGCGACGGCGGCGCCGAAGAACGCCACCGACCATTCGGGGTAGTTGCGCATCGCGATCGCGACCCGGTCGCCCTTGCCGACCCCGTGGCGGTCGACGAGCCGCCGCGCGAACGCCGCCGCGGCCGCGTAGTGCGCGGCGAAGGTGAGCCGCTCCTCGCCGTAGACCAGGAAGTCGGCGTCGCCGTGGGCGCGGGAGACCTCCAGGATCTCGCGCAGCGTCGGCGGGGCGTTCTTCCACACCCGGGTCCGCACGCCGCGGATCTCGACCTCGTCCATCTCGAACAGGCTCCCCGGCGCGGTCATCGCCGCCCGGACCTCGGCGATACCCGGCAGCCCGCCCTCCCGCACGTCCCGGTCCCGCACGTCCTGATCCCGGACGTCCCGGTCCTGCACGTCACCGTCCTGCCTGTTGCGGTCCTGCACAGCGCGCCTCCCGCGGGGTGGACGGCGCGCCGCCGCGCGGCCCGACCGCCGAACACGATTCGGTGCGCCGTCCCGAAAATCTATGATCCACGTCACCCGCAGGTCAACGCCCCCGCGCGGAACGGCGGCCGCGGCGGCGCGGTCCCGGCGAAGATCCCCACCTGCGACAATGGGGGCATGAGCGAACGCGGGCCGATCCAGTACTGGCTGTCGGACATGGACGGGGTCCTGGTCCACGAGGGCCGCCCCGTGCCGGGCGCCGAGGAGTTCATCCGCCGGCTGTCGGCGGCCGGCACGCCGTTCCTCGTCCTCACCAACAACTCGATCTACACCCCCCGGGACCTGTCGGCCCGGCTCGCGGCCGCCGGCCTGCGGGTCCCGCCCGAGGCGATCTGGACCTCGGCGCTGGCCACCGCCCGGTTCCTGGCCGACCAGCGGCCCGAGGGCTCGGCGTACGTGATCGGGGAGGCGGGGCTGACCACGGCGCTGCACGAGGCCGACTTCGTCCTCACCGACATCGACCCCGACTACGTCGTGCTGGGCGAGACCCGCACCTACAGCTTCTCCCAGATCACCCGCGCGATCCGGCTGATCGAGGGCGGCGCCAGGTTCGTGGCGACCAACCCCGACCCGGTCGGCCCGTCCCCGGAGGGATCGCTGCCCGCCTGCGGCGCGGTCGCCGCGATGATCACCCGGGCGACGGGGGTGGAGCCCTACTTCGTCGGCAAGCCGAACCCGCTGATGATGCGGACCGCGCTGAACGTGGTCGGCGGCCACAGCGAGTCGACCGCGATGATCGGCGACCGGATGGACACCGACGTCGTCGCCGGCATCGAGGCGGGGCTGGAGACGATCCTGGTGCTGACCGGGGTGACCCGCAAGGACGAGATCGCCCGGTTCCCGTTCCGCCCGAACCGCGTCGTCGCCTCCATCGCCGACCTCATCGACCTGGTCTGACCGCCCGTCCGACCGCCCGGCGGACCCGGCGCGCCCGGGCCGTGCGGCAAGCGGGGTCAGCCGAGGGCGCCGAGCGCGGTCATCAGGCCGAGCGCGTCCGACACCACCCAGTACTCGGCGAACCGGCCGTCCTCGGCGCGGAAGACGTCCTGCCCGCGGAACGACACGCGCGTCCCCGGCGCGGCGGTCGCGCCCGGTATCCCGCCCCGGTAGGAGCCGTGGAAGCTCCACGCGGCGGCGACCATGCCGTCCCCCGCTGCGGAGACCACCGGGCCGGCGTCCAGGGTGGTGCGGACGTCGGTGAAGTACCCGTGGGAGCGGCGGACCTGCGCGGCGGCCTCGGCGGGGCCGTGCACCTCCAGATCGGGCCAGTGCCCGGTGAAACCGGGCGCGAGGATCTCCCCGGCCACCGCGTAGTCGCCCTGCCACACCTCGAACAGCCAGCGCCGGTACAGCGCGTCCAGTGGATCCATGACGGCCGTCCTTCCCGGCGGCGCCCGCGGCCGAACCTAGACTCGGAGGCGCCATGCGCATGATCAGACAGGGCGGCTCCCGGGAACTGGAGATCCGCAGGTCCCGGTTCGTCTGCACCCTCGCCCGCACCGCCGACGCGGCCGACGCGGCCGCGTTCATCGCCGCGCACCGCCGCGCGCACCGCGACGCCACCCACAACTGCACCGCCTACGTCGTCGGCGAGCACGGCGAGATCACCAGGAGCAGCGACGACGGCGAACCGGCCGGGACGGCGGGCGTCCCGATGCTGGAGGTGCTGGTGCGGCGCGGCCTCACCGGCACCGCGGCGGTCGTCACCCGCTACTTCGGCGGGGTCAAGCTCGGCGCGGGCGGCCTGGTCCGCGCCTACACGCAGGCGGTCGCCGAGACCATCGACGCGGTCGGGGTCGTGGAACTGCGCCCCGTCGTCACCGTCACCGTGGGCGTCGACCACGCGCTGGCCGGGCGGTTCCTCGGCGACCTGCACGCGCGCGGGCACCAGCCCGGCGACGTCCGCTACGGCACGGCCGTGGAGGCCGACGTCGCGGTGCCCGCCGAGGACCTGGCGGCGTTCCAGGCGTGGGCCGCGGAGGTCACGGCCGGGCGCGCGTCGCTGCGGCGCGGCGCACCCGGCCACATCGAGGTCCCGGTGACCTGACCCCCGCCCCGCCCCCTGCGCCGGGCGGGGCAGCCCCGGGCGTCAGGCGAGGAACTCCGCCAGGGCCGGCGCCAGCGCCTCGGGGGCGACGTCGTGGGTCTGGCCGTCCAGGACGCGGTCGGTCCCGGCGGGCAGCAGCGCGGCGACGCGGCGGGCGGTGTCACGCATCCACGCGGGGCTGTCACCGCCGGCCAGGACCAGCGCGGGCACGGCGACGCGGCCGACCAGGCCCGCGGGCAGCGCGCCGCCGCGGGCGTCGTCCATCACCGCCGAGTCGTAGGCGAGGGTGGGCGCGACCGCCTCCAGCGCCGGCCACATCGGCGCGCTGCGCGCCTGCGCCACCACCTCGGCGGGCATCCCGACGCTGCCCATGAACAGTGCGAGGGCGTCGCCGCGGCGGCCGTCGGCCAGCAGCCCGGTCAGCTCGGTGTTGTAGGCGCGGGACCGGGTGAGCCGGTCGTCGTGGCCGGCGTGGAACGGCGGCTCGTACAGCGCCAGCCGGGTGACGGGCAGCCCGGCCGCGGCGGCCCGCAGCGCCAGCACCGCGCCCGACGACATCCCGTACACCGCGGCGGACCCGCCGGCCGCGTCGAGCACCGCGGCCAGGTCCTCGATCTCGCGGTCCACGGCGTAGGGCGGGGTGTCGCCGCTGTCGCCGCGGCCCCGCCGGTCATAGGCCAGGACGGTGTGCCGGCCGGCCAGCAGCCCGGCGAGGGCGGCGGCGGAGCCGCGGACATTGAGCGCCCCGCCCACGCAGACCAGCGCGGGTCCGCTCCCGGTCCGCTCGCAGGCGATCGGCGTTCCGTCCTTGGAGTACACGGTTTCCATGAGGGTGTCCTTCCCAGATCGGGGCGGCCTCGGCGGGCCGGTTTCCACCCCACCGACGAACGGGACGCGCCGCGACCCGACACTCCGCGCGGACGATTCCCGCCGCCGGGCGCCGCGAGCGGGGTCATCCGGTCGCGGCGCCGGGCTCCTCGACGGGGCGGATCTCGATCTGGCCGAGTTCGGCCCACGGGTGCCGGGCGGCGATCTCGACGGCCTCCTCCAGCCCGGAGCACTCGATGACCGAGAACCCGCCGATCTGGTCCTTGGTCTCGGCGAACGGCCCGTCGGTCAGCAGCACCTCGCCGCCGCGGACCTTGACGGTGGCGGCCCGGTCGGCGGGCGCGAGCCCGGCGCCGCCGCGGATGACGCCGCGGTCGGCCATCTCCTGCGACCAGCCGCCGCAGCCGGTCGCGGCGGCCCGCTCGGGATCGGCCCCGGCGGTCTCGTCGCTGCAGATCATCAGCACGTAGCGCACGCGTCTCCCCCTGCCCGCCGGGCGGGACGGCCCCGCCCGGCGGCCCACGATGCCAGACCCGCCGCCCGCGGTCACCACGCCCGCGCCCGGCGCGGCGGTGTAGCCTTTCCCGCGATGAGCAGGGGGACGGTCGACGGCGACCCGGTGAGGGCGGGGATCCTCCAGGCCGCCGCCGCGGTGCTGGCCGAGCGGGGCGGGTCGGCGGGCATGGCCGACATCGCCGCGGCCGCGGGCGTCGAGCGCGCGACCCTCGACCGCTGCTTCCCCAGCCGCGACGCCCTGCTGCACGCCCTCTACGAGGCCGCCCTGGCCGATCTGGCGTCCCGGCTGGAGAGCGCCCGCCTGGACCGCGTCCCGATCGAGGAGGCCGTCGCCCGGATGACCCGCGCGACGATCGCCGCGGCCTGCCGGCACCGGGTGCTCGGCCTGCTGGAGGACGCGCCGCGCGACGCCCGGCGGATCGAGCGGCGCCTGGCGGTCCCGGTGCGCGCGGTGTTCGAGCGCGGCGCCGCCGGCGGCCACTTCCGCCGCGACCTGCCCGTCCACACGCTCGCCGAAATGTACTTCAGCCTCCTGGAGGGCGTGGTGACGCGCGTCATCCGCCACCGCCTGGACGTGGAGGAGGCCGGCGCCGCCGCGACCACCCTGTTCCTGTCCGGGGCGCTGGCCCCGCCCCCGCCGGACGCCGGACGGGTGACGCCGCCCGGCCCGGGGCCCGGCGGCATAGCCTGAGGCGCGGACGGCCGGCGAAGGCGAGGTGCGTGGGCGGTGACGGGGCTGGAGCCGTGGGTGCTGGCGGGACTGGCACTGATCGGGCTGGCCGCCGGCGTCGGGATCACCGCCGTCGGGCCCGGCGGGGTGCTGGTCACGGTGGGGCTGTTCGCGTTCACCGACCTGTCGCCGGCGCAGGTCGCGGGCACGGCGATCGTCACCAACGTCGCGACGGGGCTGCTGGGCACCGCCGTCTACACCCGGTCGGGGCAGCTGCGCGAGCCGGAGACCCGCCGGACGGCGGCGCTGCTGGCGGCCGGCGCAGTCGCCGGGACGCCGCTGGGCGTGCTGGCGAACGGCCTGGTGACCGGCCGGGTCTTCGGGATGCTGCTGGGAGCGTTCCTCGCGCTGGTCGCGGTACTGGTGCTGTGGCGGCGCCCCGGCGACACCCCCGCCGATAGGGCGGGCGGCGGGATCGGATGGCCGGTGGCCGTCGCGGTGGGCGCGGGCGTCGCCGTGGTCGGCGCGATGTTCGGGGTCGGGGGGCCGCTGCTGAGCGTCCCGCTGCTGATCGCGCTGGGCATGCCGGTGCTGCCCGCACTGGCGGCGGCGCAGGCCCAGTCGGTGGTGATCGCCGCCGCCGGGACGGCCGGATACGTCGCGGCGGGCGCGGTCGACTGGCCGCTGGCGGCGCTGGTGGGCGTCCCGGAACTGGCGGGCGTCCTGGCCGGATGGGTGATCGCGCGGGCCGTCCCGGCGGCGGCGCTGAAGAGCGCGCTGGTGCTGAGCCTGCTGGCCCTGGCCCCCTACGTGGCCCTACACGGCTGACCCCCGCGCCGCGCCCGCCCCCCGCGCCGCGGCTGAACACGGTCCACGGCTGAACACCGGTCACAGCTGAACACGGGGGGGGCGTGGCTGAACGTGGGGCGACAGCCGGACCCGGCTCACGGCTGAACCCCGGCTCACGGCTGAACCCCGGGACATGACTGAACCCCGGGACATGACTGAGCTCGGGTTACGACAGAGCTCGGGTTACGGCCGGACCCGAGGCATGGCTGTGCCGCGGGGTACTCGCTGAACCCCGGGGTACTCGCTGAACCCCGGGGTACTCGGTGAACACGGGGCACGGCCGGACGGGGGCGCGCGGGGCGCGGGTGGCGGGGTCAGGGGCGGGCGCGTAGGCGGCGGAGCATGCGGGCGTCGGTGAACCCGACGGCGCGGGCGGCGGCGTCGGCGGTGGCGCCCTGCGCGAGGAGCTGCCCGGCGTGCTCCAGCCGCAGTTCCTGCTGGTAGCGCAGCGGGGTGAGCCCGGTCGCGGCGGTGAACCGGCGGGTGAGGGTGCGTTCGCTGACGCCCGCGGCGGCGGCGAGGCGGTGCAGCGGCAGCGTCCGGGTGTAGCCGGCGTCGATGAGGTCCTGGGCACGGTGCACGGGGTCGGACAGGTGGGAGCGGTGCCGCAGCATGGCGCCGGCCTGCGGCTGGTCGCCGTTGCGGCGCGCGTACACGACCATGGTGCGGGCGACGCGTGCGGCGGCGGCGGGTCCGTGCCGGACGGCGACCAGGTGCAGGGCCAGGTCGATGCCGCTGGCGATGCCGGCGGAGGTGACGACGCGGCCGTCGGTGACGTACAGGACGTCGCGGACGACGGTGGCGCGGGGGTGGCGGCGGGCGAGGACGTCCTGCAGCTCGTGGTGGGTGGTGCAGCGGCGGCCGTCCAGCAGCCCGGCGTGGGCGAGCGCGAACGCGCCGGCGCAGACGCTGGCGACGGTGCCGCCGGCGGCGTGGTGGGCGGCCAGGCGGTCGGCGGCGCCGGCGGAGACGGGCGGGGCGTGCGCCGGGTCGGGGCCCCACCGCCAGCCGGGCACCAGGACGGTGTCGGCGGCGGTGAGGTCCGGCCAGGCGGCGGGCGCCCGCAGCGGCAGCCCCTGCGCGGTGGGCACCTCCAGGCCGTCGCCCGCCGCGTCCCCGCCGCCCGGTCCGCCGCCCGGGTCGTGGTCGGCGATGTAGGCGAGCCGGTAGGGCAGGCCGGTCGCGGCGGCGGTGGAGAACACCTGGGCGGGCCCGGCGAGGTCGAGCAGGTGCAGCCCGGGGACGAGCAGGAAGGCGATGCGGTTCACGATCCGGTCAGGTTACCGCGCCCCGCCCGCCGGGGCGGCCGCGCCCGCCTCGGCGGCCGGGGCGGCGGGGGCGAGGTCGTCGAGGGCGGCGATGGCCGCGAAGCGGCCGGCCAGGGCGTACTCGGTGCGGGCGATGACCTGGTCGGCGGGCAGCGTCGCGGGGTCGGCGAGGATCTCGGCGGGGGACCGGCCGGGCGGGGCGTCGCGGTGCGGGATGGGGAAGGTGGCGGTGGCGTCGGTGACGAAGGTGACGCGGTAGCCGAGGTCGGCGGCCAGCCGGGCGGTGGTCTCGCAGCACTGCTCGGTCTGGATCCCGCAGACGGCGACCTCGCCGATGCCGCGGGCGGTGAGCAGCTGCTGCAGGCCGGTGGTGGTGAAGGCGTTGCGGGAGGTCTTGGTGAGGACGGGCTCGCCGGGCCCGGGGTCCAGGCCGTCCATGAGGCGGACGTGGCCGAGGTCGGGGTCGAAGGGTCCGCCGGTCCCGGGTTCGGCGTGCAGGATCCACACGACCAGGTCGCCGGCGGCGCGGGCCGCGGCGGCCAGCCGGGCGGCGCGGCCGGCGATGCCGGGCGCCGACACCGCCTCCCAGAGCGGCAGCCGGCGGAAGGACTCCTGGACGTCGATGACGAGAAGCGCTCGGTTCATGCCCTCGATCCTGGCCGGTCCGGGCCCGCCGGGGCAGGCACGATCGCGGCGCGCCGCGGAACGATCCGGTCACCGCCCGGGAGCGCCCGGGCGGAAAGGATCTTGGCGGGCGGGGGGAGGGGACGTCCTGGACGGGCATCCCCCCGGGGGACGGGGTGCGCACGATCGAGGGGGGCAGCACATGGGCGTGCACGGCACGGGCGGTCCCGGCGCGAGCGGCCACGGCGCCGGCGGTCCGCACGCGGGCGCCCCGCGGGCGGCCGGTCGCGGCGCGGCGGCGCCGAGCGTCGGCGTGGAGGAGGAGTTCCTGCTGGTGGACGCGGTGTCGGGGGAGTGCGTCCCGGCCGCCGAGAAGGTCCTCGCGGCCGCCGGGACGCACCGGTGGGCCGGGTCGGGCGGGTCGTTCCAGGCCGAGCTGCTCACCTCGCAGGTGGAGGCGGCGACGGGGGTGTGCCGCGACCTGGCGGGCCTGGGGGAGCAGCTGCGGTTCGGGCGGGCGCGGCTGGCGGCGGCGGCGCGGGAGCACGGCGCGCTGCTGGTGGCGTCGGGGACGCCGGTACTGGACGGCCCCCCGCCGCCGCCCGCGCCCGGCGACCGGTTCGCCGCGATCATGAGGGCCTACGGCGACGTGGCCGAGGACTACCAGGCGTGCGGCTGCCACGTCCACGTCGGCGTCCCCGACCGGGAGGCCGCGGTGGCGGTGGTGAACCATCTGCAGCCGTGGCTGCCGGTGCTGCTGGCGCTGTCGGCGAACTCGCCGTTCGACCGCGGCCGCCCGTCCGGCCATGCGGCCCGCCGGATCGCGGAGATGGCGCGGTTCCCGGGGGCGGGGGTGCCGCCGTGGTCGGCGTCGGCCGCCGACTGGGACGCGCGGGTCGCGGCGCTGGTGGAGGCGGGCGTGCTGGTGGACACGGCGATGACGTTCTGGCTGGCGCGGCCGTCCGCGCGGTGGCCGACGGTGGAGGTGCGGGCGGCCGACGCGGCGGCGACCGCGGACGAGGCGGTGCTGCAGGCGGCGCTGGTGCGGGGCCTGGTCGGCGCCGCGCTGGCCGATCTGGCGGCCGGCCGGGAGGCGCCCCGCGCCGACGCGCAGGTGTGCGCGGCGGCGCTGTGGACCGCGGCCCGCCACGGCCTGCGCGGCACGCTGGTGGACCCGGTCGCGCGGCGGGCCGTCCCGGCGTGGCGGCTGGTGGACGACCTGGTCGCCCGCGCCGCCCCCGCCCTGGCCGGCACCGGCGACCTCGGCACCGTGCTCGCGCTGCTGGAGGCGCTGCGCGGCGCCGGGACGGGCGCGGACCGGCAGCGCCGCGCGGCCCGCCGCGGCGGGCCCCGCGCGGTGGTGGAGATGCTGGCCCGCCAGACCCGGTCGGGCGGCCTCGCCGGGCCCGGCGGCCAACCATCGGGCCGGCCACCGGGCGGGCCGGCGGACGCGCCTCCGGAGCCGGCACCGCCGCCCGACGAGACCCCTGGGGAGAAAACGGGCGTATGGGACGCGCGTGAGCGGGTACCGGAGCCGGACGCCACCCTCACCACGGAGGACACATGACCGCTCCGCAGGCCCCGGCCCGGGCCCGCGCACGCTCCGGGACCGCGCACCCGGCGGTTCCGCCCGCCGAGCCCGCCCCGGACACGGCCCCCGCACCGCCGCCGCGCGGCCCGCTGTCCCGGGCCGTGACCGCGGCCCTGGCGGCCGGCCCGCCGCCC
Source organism: Spirillospora sp. NPDC047418 (assembly GCF_040643275.1). Lineage (NCBI taxonomy): Bacteria > Bacillati > Actinomycetota > Actinomycetes > Streptosporangiales > Thermomonosporaceae > Spirillospora > Spirillospora sp. NPDC047418. The sequence continues at coordinate 34,484 of NZ_JBEYTW010000070.1, read as the reverse complement.
GGCGACCCGGCCCGCCTCCCCGGCACCGCCGAGGCCGCGTCCGCCGACCCCTACGGCGACGACCTGCAGCTGGCCCTGCACACCTGCTACGAACTGCACTACCGCGGCTTCGCCGGCGTCGACCCGGCCTGGGAGTGGGACCCCGGCCTGCTGCGGCTGCGCGGCGCCCTGGAAACGGTGTTCCTGGACGCCCTGCGCCGCGACACCCCCGCCGGCGACGACGTCGACGGCGCCCTGCGGGAGCTGCTGGTGGAACCGGTGGACGCCCGCGGCGTCTCCCACCACCTGCGCGACGGCGCCCCGATGTGGCAGCTGCGCGAGCACGCCGCACTGCGGTCGGTGTACCACCTGAAGGAGGCCGACCCGCACGCCTGGGTGATCCCGCGGCTGCACGGCCGCGCCAAGACCGCGCTGGTCGCGGTCGAGAACGACGAGTTCGGCGGCGGCCGCCCCCACATGATCCACCAGGGCCTGTACGCGGGCCTGCTGGACGACCTCGGCCTGGACCCCTCCTACGGCGCCTACGTCGACGCCGCCCCCGCGCAGATGCTCGCGACCGTGAACATGATGTCGCTGTTCGGGCTGCACCGGTCCCTGCGCGGCGCGCTGGTCGGCCACTTCGCCGCCGCCGAGATCACCACGGCGCCGTCCGCGCGGCGGATGGCCGCCGCGCTGGAGCGCGCCGGCGCCGGCCCCCGCGCCCTGCTGTTCTACACCGAGCACATCGAGGCCGACGCCGTCCACGAGCAGGTGCTGCGCCACGACGTGGTCGGCGCGCTGCTGGCCGGCGAACCGGACCTGGCCGCGGACGTGGCACTGGGCGTACGGGCCACCGGGCTGCTGGAGGACCGCCTGGGCGCCCGCCTGCTGGACCGCTGGCGGGCCGGCCGGACGGCACTGCGCCGCCCCCTGCCCGGAACACCCCCCGAGGCACCGCCCGGAACACCGCCCGGCGCAGCCGCCGGCGGGGGAGAAGAGGAGGGGCGATGATGCTGCTGAGACCGCCCGGGGTGTACCGGCCGCAGTCCGACACCTCGCTGCTGACCGGCGCGCTGAGCCGGACCCTCGCCCGCACCGGGGGCCCGGCGGCCGCGCGGGTGCTGGAGCTCGGCACCGGGACCGGCGCGGTCGCGCTGGCCGCGGCACGCACCGGCTGCGACGTCGTCGCGGTGGACGTGTCCGCGCCCGCGGTCCTGACCGCCCGGATGAACGCGCTGGTGCGGGGCCTGCCGGTCCGGGTGCTGCGCGGCGACCTGTTCGCGCCGGTCGCCGGCGAGGTGTTCGACGTGATCGTCGCCAACCCCCCGTACGTGGCGGGGGACGCCGACCCGGCGGCGGTGCGCGGCCGCGCCCGCGCCTGGGAGGCCGGACCCGACGGCCGCGCGCTGCTGGACCGCATCTGCGCGCGGGCCCCGCGGCATCTGGCGCCGTCGGGGACGCTGCTGCTGGTCCACTCGGCGCTGAACGGGGTCGCGGCGACGCTGGTGTCGCTGCGCGCCGCCGGGATGCGGGCGTCGGTGGTGGCCCGGCACCGCGAACCGTTCGGGCCGGTGATGCGGCGCCGCGCGGGACGGCTCGCGGCGCGGGGTCTGCTGGGGCCCGGGCAGCGGCACGAGGACCTGGTCGTGGTCCGCGCCGACCTGATCGCGGCGCGGACCGGGCCCGGCGGCGGCGGTGGGGGACATGCCCGCGAACACCAGCCCGCCTGACCCCCCGCCCGGGACCGCCCCCGCTGACGGAGGCGCCGCCGTTGACGGTGCCGCCGCCGTTGACGGAGGCGCCGGGGACCGGCGCCGCGTCCGGATCGTGCCGGGCGGCCCGATACTGGTGGAGGGCCCCGTCGAGGTCGTCCTGGAGGACGGCTCCACGGCGGTGTCGGACCGCTGGCTGGTGGCGCTGTGCGCGTGCCGCCGCAGCCGCTCCTACCCGTTCTGCGACACCAGCCACCGCCGCCGCGCCCGCACGTCCCCCGACACGCCCTCACCCGGCACCGGCCGGCCCGGCGCCGGGTGAGGCGAAGGCCCCGAGGGGAGCCCGGAGCGGTCAGCTTCCGAGGCTCTCCAGCGCGACCTCCAGACGCTGCGCCAGGGCCTCGATCTGCTCCTCGTTGGCGCCGGCGTCCAGCTCGGCGATGACGGCGTCCCGCGTCGTGATCACCAAGGCGTCCTCGGGGCCGTCGCCCGCGCTCGGATCGCCCGGGACGACGGTGGCGCGGCCCCCGACGACCACGAGCGCGGCGTCGCGGTCGGCGGATGCCAGCAGGGTGTGCAGGTGGTCGGAAGTGATCGTCGGCATCGGGTGACCTCCAGGAAAGCGGTGGACGACGGGAGACCCCGTCAGGACGGTGCGACCAGGGGTGGTGCGGTCAAGGGTGGTGCGGTCAGGGGCGGCGGCCGACGCCGGAGGCGAACTCGCGGACGCGGCCCGGCCCGCCGGCCCCCGGCGCCAGCGGCGGGGTGTCGCGCCCCGCGCCGGTGCGCAGCCCGTCCAGGAACTCCGCGAACGCCTCGCGGGCGCTGTGCCGGGGCGTCCAGCCGAGCTCGGCGCGGGCCCGCCCGGTGTCCATGACCGGGATCTGCATGGCCAGCTCGAACAGGCCCGGCGACGCCGGCACCAGGTGCAGGTGCCACGCCGCGGCGATCGCCGCCCGCACCCCCCGCTGCGGCACCCGGACCGTGCGTGCGCCCAGCACGCCGGCGAGCTCGGCGGCGTCCATGACCGGGTCGGCGGCGATGTTGAACGCGCCGCGCACGTCACGGGTCGCGGCCAGCCCGAACGCCCGCCCCGCATCGGCCGAATGCAGGAACTGCATCCTCAGGCCCGGCATGTCCGGCACGAACGGGACCCGGCCGGGCCGGACGAGCCGCCCCGGCAGCAGCGGCCCCGCGAACAACCGCCGCTGCTCGCCCGCGCTCTGCCGCTCGAAGACGAACCCCGGCCGGATCCGCACGACCCGGCAGTCCGGATCGGCGGACTCGAACGCGTCCAGCAGCCGCTCGACGTAGGCCTTCTCCCGCGAATAGGCGGCACCGGGCCACCCGTGCGTCGGCCACGACTCGTCGACCGCCCGGTCCTTGGGGCCGGGGGAGTAGGCGCCGACGGAGGAGGAGTACACCAGCGCCGGCACCCCCGCCTCGGCGACCGCGTCGAACACCCGGCCGCTGCCGACGACGTTGGCGTCCCACGTCACCGCGGGCCGGTGCGTCGGCTGGAACAGCCACGCCAGATGGATCACGACGTCGGCGCCGCGCAGCAGCGGCACCAGGTCGCTGTCGGTGACGTCGGCCTCCGCCCACTCGATCTTCCCGGTCCCATCCGGGTCGGCCTCCCGCGCCGCGCCCGGCCCGGGCTCGCGGCGGGCCAGGCCGGTGACGGCGGTGACGGCCGGGTCCCCGGCGAGCGCGCGCAGCGTACTGGTCCCGATGTTGCCGGTGGCGCCGGTGACGACGACGCGCATGGCGATCCCCCCTCGTCGGCGGTCCTCGGTGCGGGACGGGCATGCGACCGCGCCCCCGCAGGTGGACGCCACATTCCCGGACTGCGCCGATGTATGCCCCGCCCCCGCCCGCCGCCCCGGCGAGGGGGAGAGGAGGGGAGGGTCAGGCGGGACGGCAGTGCAGGCACGGCCGGTACCCGGCCGCCCGCGCCGCCGCCAGATCACCGAACCCGCGCCGGTGCCCGGAAGTGATCCGCCGCGCGTCCCCGCACGTCGGATAGCACACGATCCCCGTCGTGTCCGAACCCACCAGCCGCACCCCGCGCCGCGCCAGCTCCGCGGCCTCCTCCACGTCCACGTCCTCGGCGCGCAGCAGCCGCTCCTTGGCGTCCGCGCCGAACACGTACTCGCCCAGCGACCCGTCCGACCGGGTCACCCGGTGGCAGGGGATCAGCAGCGGGACCGGGTTGCGGCCCAGCGCCGACCCCACCGCCCGGACCGCCTTCGGCCGCCCCGCCCGCCGCGCCACCCACGCGTACGGGCGGGTCTGCCCGCGCGGGATCTCCGCTGCGGCCGCCAGCACCGCGGCCTCGAACTCGCTCAGCCCCCGCAGGTCCAGCGCGAGCCCGCCCGGCCGCCCCCGCCGCAGCGCCGGCAGCAGCCCCGCCGGGGGACCCGCCGCCGGCAGCAGCGGCCGCGCGAACCGGGCCCGGAACGCCGCGGCGAACTCCCGCTCGCCCATCCCCGCGCGCAGGTAGGCGACGCCGTGGTCGGTGAAGGCGACCTGCAGGTCGCCCAGCGGCCCGTCCTCCACCGGCCCGGCCACGCGGACGCGCCGCGCGGCGATGCGGTCGAGCAGGGCGGGCGGCGCGTCGGCGGCCAGCCCCGCCAGCTCCCGCGCCAGCGGGTCGGCCGCCCCTCCGGCGGCATCGGTGCCGGTCATCGCGGCCCTCCTTCCGGCTGTCGTTCCCACTGTTCTCGCTGTTCCTGCTGCTCCTGCTGCTCCTGCTGTTCTTGCCGGGCGGCGCGGAGCCTGCGCAGCCGCGCCAGCCCCCGGGAGACGTGCGATTTCACGGTGCCCTCCGGCAGGTCCAGGACCGCCGCCACCTCGGCGACGGGCAGATCGGTCACGTGCCGCAGCACCACTGCGGCCCGCTGCGCCTCCGGCAGCTCCGCCAGCAGCTCCGCCAGCTCCCGCCCGGTCTCACGGCGCGCCGCGGCCTCCTCCACCCCCTCGCCCGGATCGGGCGGATCGGGGGCGTCCTCGACCGGGCCCGCCGTCACCGGGCGCCGCGCCGCCGACCGCAGGCTGTTGCGCCACACGTTCGTCACGATCATCAGCAGCCACGCCCGCGGCCGCAGCTCGGCGATCCGGTCCGGCCCGTACCCCGCCAGCGCCCGGTAGGCGCGCAGGAACGCCTCCGCCGACAGGTCCTCCGCCTCGGCCCACCGCCCGCACAACCGCAGCGCGGTGGAGAACACCGCGCCCCGGTACGCCTCGTACAGGTCGGCGAACCCGGCGTCCAGATCCCGCGCCAGCTCCGCGGCGACCTGCGCGCCCGCCGCGTCGGGCACCCCGCCGCCCTCACCGCCGCCCTCACCGGCACCGGCACCGTCGCGAGCGCCGTCGCGGGCGCCGGGCGGGGGGCGGAGGGAAGTCTCGTCCGTAACCGTCACATCCGTTCAACACCACCGCACCCCACCCGGTTGCGGCCCCCCGGCGGGCTCAGCCGAGCCAGCCCGGACGGATCACGCCCATCTCGTAGGCCAGCACCACCAGCTGCGCCCGGTCCCGCGCCCCCAGCTTGGCCAGGATACGGCTCACATGCGTCTTCGCCGTCGCCGGCGACAGCACCAGCCGCCCGGCGATCTCCTCGTTCGACAGGCCCGCCGCCACCAGCTCCAGCACCTCCCGCTCCCGGTCGGTGAGCGCGTTCAACTCCACCGCGGGCGGCGGCGCGGTGATCCGGGACGCGAACTCGGCGATCAGCCGCCGCGTCACCGTCGGCGCCAGCAGCGCGTCCCCCCGCGCCACCACCCGCACCCCGTGGATCAGCTCCGGCGGCTCGGTGTCCTTCACCAGGAACCCGCTCGCACCCGCCTTGATCGCCCCGTACACGTAGTCGTCCAGATCGAACGTCGTCAAGATCACCACCCGGACGTCCGCGAGCCGCGGATCGGCGATGATCCGGCGGGTCGCCTCCAGCCCGTCCAGCACCGGCATGCGGATGTCCATCAGCACCACATCGGGCCGCAGCTCGCCCGCCCGCGCCACCGCCTGCTCCCCGTTCCCGGCCTCGGCGACGATCTCGATGTCGTCCTCGCCCTCCAGGATCGACCGGAACCCCGCCCGCACCAGCGTCTGGTCGTCGGCCAGCATCACCCGGATCACGCGCTCTCCTCCATGTTCTCGCCGTTCCCCGCCCGATCATCGCCGCCGGCGCCGTCCAGGGGCAGCCGCGCCGCCACCCGGAACCCGCCCGCAGGCCCCGGACCCGCGGTCAGCTCCCCGCCGACCGCCGCCGCCCGCTCCCGCATGCCCCGCAGCCCGTTCCCCTCCACGACCGCACCGCCCCGTCCCGGCCCCGGCCCCGACCCGTCGTCCTCGACCAGCACCCGCACCTCACCGGGCAGGCACCGCACCTCCACAGTCACCACCGCCGCCCCCGAATGCCGGACGGCATTGGTCAGCGCCTCCTGCACGATCCGGTACCCGGCCGCCCCCACCGGCGCCGCGACCGCCTCCAGCGCCCCGGTACCCGCCGCCCCCGGAGCCGGCAGGTCACCCGCCCGCCGCACCGCCAGACCCGCCCCGGCGGCCCGGTCGAGCAGCTCACCGACCCGCGCCAGCGACGGCGCCACCGGCCCGCCGAGCTCCGCGCCGGGCTCTGTGCCCGGTTCCGCGGCGCCGTCGCACTCGTCGACCTGCCGCAGCACACCCAGCACCCCCCGCAGCTCCCGCAGCGTCTCCTTACTCGCCGCCTTGATCGCCTCCAGCGCCGCATACGCCCGCTCCGCGTCGTCCCGGCGGTGCAGCGCCGCACCCGCCTGCACGTTGATCAGCGACATCTGGTGCGCCAGCACATCGTGCAGCTCCCGCGCGATCCGCAGCCGCTCGGCGACCGCGCGGCGCCGCGCCTCGGCCTCCCGGTCCCGCTCGGCCTCCGCCGCACGCCGCTCCGCCGCCTCCGCCCGGTCCCGCCGGCTGCGCACGTACTGCCCCAGCGCCACCGTCACCAGCAGCCCCAGCGACAGCGACGCCACCCCCCGCGCATCGGTGATCGCGTCCGGATCGCCGCCGTCCCCGCCCCGCGCGAACGACACCGCCAGGAACCCGGCGTTCACCACGATGACCGCACCCAGCGACACCACCAGACGGCACTCCACCGCCGCGTTGAACAGGGCCACCCACAGCACCGCCGCGACCGGACCGTCCGGATACCCCATCGGGTAGTACAGCGGCGGCACCACCACCGCGACCACCAGCACCGCCACCGGAGCACGCCGCCGCCACGCCAGCGCCACCGCCGCCACCGCGATCAGCGCCAGCCCGCCCGGCCACAGCGACCGGTCACCGGGCCTGGCCGCCGCCGCGCTCAGCCACACCGTCGCCACCAGCGCCGCCGCCGCGAACGCCGCGTCACCCGCCGGACCGCGCGCCAGACCACGCAGCCGGCGGACCGGGAACCGCATCGGGGGCGCCGTCACCCGCCCAACCGTAGTTCAGCCGCACCCCGCCCCGCGATCTTCACCACCCCGCACCCTGACTTTCGGCAGTAACAGCGCCTTTCCACCGGCCAGTAGCGTGGAACCCGTGAACGACTCCGCGGCCACCGGCCCCCACCAGGGCGACCGCGGCGCCGCGACCCCCCGGACACGCCGCGCCGCCGCCCGCACCACCTACCGCACCATGGCGGACGCCACCACCCATACCCTCGCCCGCACCGGACGGGCACTGCGCCCCGCCGCCCTCCGCGCCGCGCTCCGCCGCCCCAACCGCGCCGCCCTGGCCAAGGACACCGCCCTCTACACCGTCCTGGCGTTCCCCGTCGCCGCCGGCCTGATCACCCCCCTCGAACCCGGCCGGGCCTCCTGGTGGCTGGAAGGAGCCGGCCTCGCCGTCCTCGCCGCCGCCATCGCGATGTCCCGCGCCCGGCCCACCGCCGCGCTGCTCGCCACGATCTCCCTCACCGCCGTCCACGGCAACTTCGTGTTCGCCATGCCCGTCATGGCCTACCTCGCCGGCCTGCGCACCCGCCGCGCCCAACCCGTCCTGTGGGGACTCACCGCCGTCCTCATCGGCGGCACCCTCCTGTCGGTCGCCCGCGGCCTGGCCGTCACCGCCTGGTTCCCCTCCACCGTCTGGCTCGTCCTCCTCGGCGTCCTGCCCTGGCTCGTCGGCCGCTACTGGCGCCAGCACCAGGAACTCCTGCACGCCGGATGGGAACACGCCGAACGCCTCGAACACCAGCAGCGCATCATCGCCGAACGCGAACGCCTCCGCGAACGCGCCCGCATCGCCCAGGACATGCACGACTCCCTCGGCCACGAACTCGCCCTCATCGCCGTCCGCGCCGGCGCCCTCCAGGTCGCCCCCGGACTGGACGACCGGCACCGCGCCGCCGCCGCCGAACTGCGCACCGGCGCCGCCGACGCCACCGACCGCCTCCGCGAGATCATCGGCGTCCTCCGCGAGGACACCGGCCACGGAACCCGGGACGACCCGGCACCCGTCCGCCCCGCCCGCGAGAGCATCCCCGACCTCGTCGACCGCGCCCGCGCCTCCGGCATCCCCGTCCACCTCACCGGCACCGCGGCCCTGCCCGCCCTCGCGCCGATGACCGCGCTCACCGCCCACCGCGTCGTCCAAGAGGCCATCACCAACGCCGCCAAGCACGCCCCCGGCGCCCCCATCACCGTCACCCTCACCATTGGCGACAACGACGGAAACGACGACAACGCCGAAGACGGCGCCGGCGGCACGGTCACCGTGACCATCGCCAACGAACCCCCGCCCCGACACCCGCCGCCGCACCCCGCCGGCGGACGCGGACTCACCGGACTCACCGAACGCGTCCGCCTCCTCGGCGGCACCCTGCACGCCGCACCCGCACCCGGCGGCGGCTTCACCCTCACCGCCGACCTCCCCGCCACCCCGCACACCGACGACCCGCCCACCGAACCCGCACCGGCCGCACCCCCACCGCGCACCACACCGGGGGAGTGGCCCTCCGAATCCGCCCGCCACCTCGCCCGCGAACGCCTCCAGGTCCGCCGCGGCCTCATCACCGCCATCGCCGTCCCCACCGCCCTCATGGCCGCCCTCGGCACCGTCATGGCCGGCTACTACGTCTTCATCACCCTCAACTCCGTCCTGCCGCCCGCCGGCTACGCCGCCCTCACCATCGGCACCCCCCAGGACCGCGCCGAGAAGACCCTGCCGCCCATGGAGACCCTGGACACCGGCACCGTCCGCGCCGCCGTCCCCGAACCACCCGGCGCCGACTGCCGCTACTACCGGCCCGACGCCAACATCCTCGGCTTCAACCACATCTACCGGATCTGCTTCACCGGCGGCCGCCTCACCGCCAAGAACAGCTACGACACCCAGCGCCTCAGCGCCGAACACCGCACCGACCAGGAGAACGAGTGATCCGGGCCCTGCTCGCCGACGACGAGACGATGATCCGCGCGGGCGTCCGCGCCATCCTCACCGCCGACCCCGCCATCGACGTCGTCGCCGAGGCCGCCGACGGCCACGAGGCCATCGACCTCACCCTCCGCCACCGCCCCGACGTCGCCCTCCTCGACATCCGCATGCCCCGCCTCGACGGCCTCGCCGCCGCCACCGAACTCCGCCGCGCCGCCCCCGCCACCGGCATCATCATGCTCACCACCTTCGGCGAGGACGACTACATCGCCCGCGCCCTGGCCGGCGGCGCCAGCGGCTTCCTGCTCAAATCCGGCGACCCCCACGAACTCATCGCCGGCGTCCACGCCGTCGCCGGCGGCGCCGCCTACCTGTCCCCGAAAGTCGCCCACCGCGTCATCACCCACATCGCCGGCAGCCGCCTCGACGGCGGCGCCCGCGCCCGCCGCCGCACCGACACCCTCACCCCCCGCGAACGCGACGTCCTCACCCTCCTCGGTGCCGGACTGTCCAACGCCGAGATCGCCACCCGCCTCCACCTCGTCGAAGGCACCGTCAAGGCCTACGTCAGCGCCATCCTCACCCGCCTGGACGTCCGCAACCGCGTCCAGGCCGCCGTCCTCGCCCACGAAGCCGGCCTCGTCGACGCCACCCCCGACACCCGCTGACCCCGCAGACGGCTGCCGGCGAGCCGACACGTCAGCCGCGCACGCCGACGGCGAACGACCGCGCTGCGTTCGCGGCCGTCCCCGATCCGGCGGGCCTCTCGAAACTGTTGCGTAAGGTCACGGCGGGCATCACCGCGGACGGCCCCACCACCGAGCCGGCGAACCTGATCGCGTCGCCCGGCCGCCGGATCCGGTCCGGCTGGGCGTCCGGCCTCATGCGCGGCGGAGAACTCCGCCACCGTCCAGCACCCGCCCCGATAACGGCGGCATGAACCCGCGCCCGGGGGAGAAGACGCCGACGGGCCGCCACCGGCAGTGCCACCACGGCACCACCGACGACGGCCCGACCGGCCCGCTCCTGCTAGGGGAGGGGACCCTGGCGGCGCGTCACCCCGCCCATCACGTCCGGCATCGTCACCGCCGCATCGTCCATCGGAGCGCGCATCGGGGCGGCCACGGGAGCGGCACCCACCGCCGGACCCGCGCCCGCATACGGCGCCGCAGCGGGACCCCCGACCGGCACAGCCGCACCCGGCGAACCCGCGCCGCCCCCCGCAGCGGCCGGACGCGCACCCAGCAGCACCGCGCCCGCCGCCACGCCCCGCAACCCGTCCACCAGCGGACGCAGCACCCGCACCAGCACCAGCGCCACCAGCGGAGCCACCACCACCCCCACCAGGAACCCCGCCGCCACGTCATGCGGATAGTGCACGCCCACGAACACCCGCGAGAACGCCATCAGCGCCGCCAGCGGCAGCACCAGCGGCGCCATCGCCCGCCACGCCACCACGATCGCCGCCGCCGACGCCGCCGCGATCGTCGCGTGATTGCTCGGGAACGACCAGTCGCCCTGCGGGGGGCACGCCGCGATGTGCACCGCCCCCGCCACCGCCCGGCACGGACGCTCCTCCTGGATGAAGCTCTTCGACACCTCGCTCACCAGGTACGCCGCCACCACCGCGAACGGCGCCGCCAGCGCCAGCCCCATCGCCCGCGCGTCCAGGCCCCGGGCCCGCCACCAGCCCGCCACGAACAGCACGGCGAACAGCAGCAGCCCCCCGTCGGTGCCCACGTCCGCGACCTCATGCACCCAGGACGGCGTGCCCTGCGCGAACTCGGTGATGTCCCGGTACAGATCGGCGCTGAAATCCGGCGCTCCCATGCTCTCCCTCACACTCGCGGGCGGCCCCCGCCCGACACCCTTCAGACACCGGGCCGACCGCCGAAGTTCACCCTACGGCCACCACCGCGCGAAGCCTGTCACTTTCCCGCGATCACCCGCCGGACAACGGCCCCACCCGCGCCGCCCGATCCCCGTCCCGCCGCGACTCCGTCCCCGTCCCCGGCTCGAGCTCGGGCCCCGACTCTGGCTCAGGCACGGCCGCGCGGCGCCGCCGGACGAAACGCACACCCTCCACCACCGCCGTCACCGACAACGCCAACCCCAGCCCGACCGCCACGCCCTTCACCGGATCGTCCTCGAACGCCACCCCGCCCACATAACCCAGCAGCGCCCCGTACAGCCCCCACGACACCGCCGCCACCGCCGCGAACAGCGAGAACCACCGCAACCGGTAACCCACGGCGCCCATCGTCACCGTCACCGCCGTCCGGCCGCCCGGCACGTACCGCGCCACCACCAGGATCAGCCCGCCCCGATCGGCCATCGTCCGCCGCGCCCACTCGAACGCCGCATGCCGCCGCGTCCCCGGCCGCAGCCCCCGCACCCACCGGCCGCCCGCCCGCCGCCCCACCAGGAACGACACATGATCACCGGTGAACGCGCCCAGCGCCGCCAGCACCACCACCAGCACCAGTTCCGGCCGCCCCGACGCCGCGTACACCCCCGCGGTGATCACCAGACTCTCGCTCGGCACCACCGGGAAGAACCCGTCGATCGCCGCGATCGCGAACAACACCAGGTAGAACCACGGCGACGTCACCGCCGTGTCCACCAGACCCAAGATCCCGTCCATGCCCCGACGCTAGAAAACGACCACCCTCCGGCGGATCCCGCGAACGGCCACCGCCACCCCCGACTTTCGGCGGGTCCCCGACCCGCGACCTGCGAACGATGGACAACCCCTTCCTCCTACCGAAGGACGACCCGCGGCCCACGACCTGGAACGACACCGCCCCGCCCAGGGGCCCGCCACCCCCTCGCCGTCCGGCCCCCACACGACGGTCGCCCCTACACGACGGCCGAAAACCGCTCGCGCCGCGCCGCACCCGTCCGGCACACTTCACCCACTGTGGGACACCTGCACATCTTCGACATGGACGGCACCCTCCTCGCCGGCACCACCGCCAACCTCGAAATAGCCCGCCACCTCGGCACCCTCCCCGAACTCCACGAACTCGAGGCCCGCTTCGCCGCCGGCACCCTCGACACCCGCGGCTTCTCCACCGAGATCCACCGGCTCTGGCGCCACCTCACCCCCGACATCGTCGCCACCGCCTACACCGCCGCCACCTGGCTCACCGGCATCGCCGACGTCTGCGCCGACATCCGCGCCCGCGGCGAGCACTCCGCCGTCATCACCATGTCGCCCGACTTCTTCGCCCGCCACCTCCTCGACCTCGGCTTCGACGACGTCATCGCCTCCCGATTCCCCCCGATGCCGTTCACCGGCACCCTCGACCCCGCCGGCATCCTCACCCCCGCCGACAAGGTCGCCATCGCCGACCGGCTCCGCGCCCGCCACGGACTCGGCCCCGCCCAATGCACCGCCTACGGCGACTCCATGTCCGACGCGCCCCTGTTCCGGCACCTCGCCAACACCGTCGCCGTCAACGCCGACCACCACCTCGCCGACATCGCCGCCCTCGACTACCGCGGCACCGACCTCGCCGAGGCCTACACCCTCGCCCGCACCCTCCACGCCCCCGCCTGACCCCGCGCGGACGGGCGGCGGGGGAGCGGGCGGCGGGGCCGGGGCGTCAGCCGCCCCGCCGGCCCTCCACCGGACCCAGCAGCGGATGCACCCGCATCGCCGCCTCCAGCTCACCCGGCAGCTCATCCCGGTAACGCCCCAGCGTCGACAGGTCCGCATGCCCCAGCACCCGCCGCACCGCGTCCATGTCCGTCGCCGCCGCCAGCAGATGCGTCGCCGTCGTATGCCGCAGCCCGTGCGGCGTCACACTCCGCCGCCGCACCGGCTCCACCCGCTCCAGCACCCGGTCGATCACCCCCTGCACATCACCCCGCGCCAGCCGCCGCCCCCGCCACGACAGCAGCAGCGCCTTCGGCTCCCGCCCCCGGTCCAGCAGCCGCCGCCCGTCCGCCAGATACGCGTCCAGCACCTCCACCACCGGGCGGGGGAGCGGCACATCCCGCGTCCGCCCGCCCTTGCCGAAGATCCGCCAGTACCGCGTCCCCCCGTTGACGAAGAAGTCCTCCGCGTTCGCCGCCGTCAACTCCGACACCCGCGGCCCCACCGCCGCCAGCAGCAGCACGATCAGGCCGTCCCGCAACTCCGTCCGCTGATCCCGCCGCCCCGCCCGCACCGCCGGACCCTCCGCCAGCTCACGCGCCGCCCCCAGCAGCCCCTCCGCCTGCTCCACCGTCAGCGCCCGCCGCTCCGCCCGCAGCCCGCCCCGCTGCTTCGGCCGCACCGTCACCACGTCCATCGGGTTCAGCTGCACCCACCCCGCCACCACCGCGTACCGGAAGAACGCCGACACCGAACGCCGGAACCGCGCCTGCGACGCCGCACTCTGCGACGGCCCGCCGCCCGGCTCCACCGGCGGCCGCACCCGCCGCCGCTCATCGGGCTTGCGCGCGAACCGAAGCAGCACCTCATCGACGTCCTCACCCGTCAGATCGTCCAGCACCCGGCCGGCGCCCGCCAGCGCCGCGAACGTCACCACGTCCCGCGCGTACACTTCCGCCGACGCCGGCGCCAGCGCCCCCGTCGACGTCTTCGCCCGCACCATCTCCCCGTAACGGTCCACGCACTCGGCCACCGTCAACCGCTGAACATCGGAAGGTCGCACCCGCCGGACGCTACCGCCCGCCCCCGACAGAACACCCGCCGGCGCCCGTAAGATCGGCACGATGACGGACCGCGCACTGTTCGACCAGGTCGGCGAGATCATCCGGGGATCGGCCCCGCCCGCCCTCGGACGCCCGCACGTCCAGGTGCGCCACAACGGCGTCAAAGCCTGGTTCGGCGACCCCGAACCGCAGCGCGAGCACTACGAGGCCCAGATCATCCCCGCCGACCTCGCCCCCGGCGCCCGCACCCACGCCGTCGAGATCGGCTTCCACGCCGAGCACCGCGACGAGCCGGCCAACCAGGCCGTCCTCGCCCGCCTGCGCACCACCGAACCCCGCTGGCGCGCCGAACTCGGCGAGGACCCCGTCACCGGCCCGTTCCTCGGCCGCACCACCTGGCGCCGCGTCTCCGAGACCTGGCCCGACCTCGACCTGGACGCCCCGGACCTGCCGTTCGAGATCGGCGTCCGCCTCGTCGACTACATCCGCGCCCTCGAACCCGTCCGCCGCGGGGTATGACCACGGCACGGAGCACCCGGCGCGGGGGAGAGGTCCATGCTCGTCGGCACATCGGGAAGGCAGTACGCCGACTGGCACGGCGTCCTGCACCCGCCCGGCCTGGCGCAGCGCCGCCGGCGGCATGGCTACGGCGAGGTCTTCGGCGCCGTGGAGAACAACAATGCCGTCTGTCGGCTGCCCGGACGCGAGGCGTTCGAGCAGCGACGCGCCGGCACCCCGCCCCGGCTTCGTCATGGCGGTCAGGCCAGCCGCTTCCTGCTGCAGCTCTACTTGCGCAACAACGACCCGGGCGGCGCCGCCGTCCGCTACGCGCTCCGCTTCGCGGACCTCACGCGGCACCCCAGACCACCCATCATCGGACTAACTGTGACAAAGTACGCAAACCGGACAGAATCCAGCTTCTGTCCGGTTTGCCGTTGGGGAGCGGTGCGGCCCCGGCGGAGGAGGGGCCGCACTCGCCGCGCGCCGACCTCACTTCTTGTACGCGGCCACCTTCTCGCGCAGCTCCTGCATCGTGCCCTGGAGCAGCTGCCGGAGCCGCTCGCGGTCGGCGCCGTCGGCGTCCGCGTAGTCGTCGATGTCGATCAGCTGCTTCTTTGTCGCGGTGATCGAGTTGAGCTGGTGGTCGAGCTTGATGTCGCCGAACCAGGGGCTGCGCAGCATGTTGGCCATGTCGGTGCGGAACATCGCCACCAGGTCGTCCGGGTCGGCGATGTGGTTCTTGACCTCGGCCACGAACGTCAGCGTCGCCTTACTGCCGAGCACCGCCTGCTGGAGCGCGCCGTCGCCGGTCTTGCGGTCCAGCACGATCGTGAAGCTGTACAGGACCGGGTCCTTGACCGGCTTGAACCGCACGTACTGCAGGTCGCCGCCGGACTTGATCCCGATGACGGGGCAGCCCAGGTGCGCCATCGTGAAGACCATCTCGCCGATGAGCGCCTCGTCCTTGCTCTCCCGCGCCTCGGCGTTGTTCTTGAACTTGTTGATCATCGAAAGCATGGCGGTCTCCGGTTCAGGCGGCGATGCGGCCGTGCAGGTACTTCGCACAGGCCTGGGCGACGGCGGCGATGTGCTCCTGCAGCACCGGGTACTTCACCGTGTACTGATCGGCGAAGTACGGCTCCAGGTCCAGCAGCAGGGGGACCTGGACGTACACGTACCCGGTGCCGAGGTCGGCGTCGACGGTGAGCACGCCCGGCTCGCCGACGTCGAGGAAACCGCTCTTGACCTCGGACTTCAGCGCCTGCCACACCGTCCGCGCGTCCTGGACGTACTCGCCGTAGGCCATCGTCACCGACGCGTGCTGGCCCAGCGTCCTGGCCGCGGTGACGCTGCCCGCCAGGTGCGTCAGCTGGAACATCAGCCGGTGCTTGCGCTCGCGGTGCTGGAAGCGCAGGTAGTGGTGGTTCCCGTCGGAGTTCAGGTCGATGAGGGCGTTGCCCTGCGCGACCGCCGCCGTGATGACGGCGCCGACGAGCAGATCGTCGATCTCGCGCGTGTGGAGCTGTTCGGAGAACCGCTGCCAACTGCGGTTGACGAGCTGGCCGAAGACCTGGTCGAGGTGCTCGCTCACGGTCACCTTTCGTCGTGTCGATCGGGGGACAGGAGGTGAGACTCCCGGATCGCGGAACCGGTTTCATCGGATTCCGGCACAATCGGGCACGTGAGCGATCTCGTCCCGCCGCCGCGCCTGGCCGCGCCGACCACGGCGGTGCACGCGTCGTTCCTGGCCGGGGAGCGGGCCGACCAGGCGGCGGACGGCGGCCCGGCGGACTGGCTGGACGAGGCGTACCGCGACTTCGGCGCGTTCGTCGCACGACGCCGCGGCGTCCAGGAGCGCTGGGGCGTCCCGTGCACGACGTTCTGGTACGTCTCGGGCGAGCACTACCTGGGCACGCTGATCGTCCGGCACCGCCTGACACCGGAACTGGCCGAGGTCGGCGGGCACGTCGGCTACCACGTCGTCACGCCCTGGCGGCGGCGCGGCCACGCGACGCGGATGCTGGCCGCCGGACTGGTGGAGTGCCGCCGGCTCGGCCTGCAGCGCGTCCTGCTGACCTGCGCGGCCGAGAACGAGCCGTCCCGCCGCGTGATCATCGCGAACGGCGGCGTCCACGACGGCCGCATCCGCGGCGAAGACCGCTACTGGATCACCCTCGGCCAACAACCCGGCGACCGGTGACCCGACTGCACGGACTGCACGGAGCGACCCGCGGTACCCGCATCGCCCCGCTTCCAGCCGGCCCGGACGTTGGTCGATAATGTACATTATGTTAAGTAGCCCCGATTGAGGGCGCCAGAGCCCGTCCCCCGGCGGCTCAGTCCGCGGATGCACATGCAGTTCGCTCGCGCTGCGGCTCGTCGTCACCATCGCCGTGGGCCTCGACCACGCGTAGCCGGGCGGTTCCTCGGCGACCTGCACGCGCGGGCACACCCACGTCTCGGGTTGCGTCTCCCCCGAGCCTGTCTGCGGCCTCTCGGTCACCCTCCAGGTCGGCGGCCCGGGGTGGGTGGGCATCTCGGTACTGCCTGCGGCGTCCGCCGTCACCGGCAGTCGTGCGCGTCTCGCCATGATCTTCGGCTGCCGGTTCCCCACGGTCTGGAGCTCGGCGGTGAAGTATTCCTTGACATGAATATTCGTTATGGAGAATACTTTGCGGCATGGAGGCAGTCCTTGCCGCGCTGGCCGATCCGGTCCGCTGGCGGCTCGTCGCGTTGTTGGCCGAGCGGCCTCGGTCGGTCGGGGTGCTCGCGCGGCTCGCCGGGGCGCGGCAGCCGCAGACGACCAAGCATCTGCAGGCTCTGGAGCGCGCGGGGGTCGTCACGTCGCACCGTTCCGGCCAGCGGCGCGTCTATGCGCTCCGGTCCGCTCCCCTGCGGGAGTTGGCGGGAGTGCTCGGGCGGCTCGCCGACACGGCGGAGCGGGACGGGGGTCCGCGTGAGACCTTCGAGCGGTACGGGCTCAGCCTCGGTGCGGAGCGGGCCGCCGCGCGGGAGCCGGGGTGGGCGGACGGGCGTTCGTTCAGGTTCCGCCGGTCGCTGGCGGGGCGTCCCGAGGTGGTGTGGCGCCATCTGACCGAGTCGGATCTGCTGGCGCGCTGGTGGACGCCCGATGACCTGCGTGTTTCCGAGCTGGTCTTCGAGGCGGAGGCGGGTGGGCGGATCGTCCAGGAGTACCGCGATGCCGAGGACGCCGACGGTTCCGACGTGGTGGCCGGACGTGCGGAGGGGGTCGTGGAGGCGGTGCGGCCCGGTGAGCGTCTCGCCTACCGGCTGTCGCCTCTGCTGCCCGGCGGTGGTGTCGCGTTCACCGGTCATCTCGATTTCGATCTGCGGCGCACCGATGCGGGCACGGACCTCGACGTCGAGTACCGGATCACCGGCAGCACGGTCGATTCGGCGGATTTCATCGCGGGCATCGAGATCGGTTTCGGTCAGAGCCTCGACAGGCTCGTGGCCACGTTCGACACGGAAGACACCGGGACAAGGAGCACGAAGTGACGGAGCAGACCGGCGGCCGCAGGGTCGTCACCAATATCGCGGTCTCCCTGGACGGCCGCTACGCCGAGCCGGGCGACCCGCGGGACATGGGGTGGGTGATGCCGTACGCGGTCACCGACGTCGCTCGCGACCACCTGACGGCGCTGTGGGAGCCGGCGACGACTGCCGTGCTGGGGCGGGTGAACGCGGAGGGCTTCCTGGGCTTCTGGCCGACCGTGATCGGCATGGAGGGCGCCGACCCGCGCGATGAGGGTTTCGCGAAGTGGCTGGTCGGCACCGACAAGGTGGTCCTTTCCTCGACGCTCGGCGAGGCGCCGTGGGAGCGGACGACGGTCGTCGACCGGCCGGCGGCCGAGGTGGTGGCGGAGCTCAAGGCGGCTGAGGGCGGTGACATCTTCGTGCCGTCCAGTCCGAGTGTCATCAAGGCGCTGCTGGCGGCCGACATGGTCGACCGGCTGGCGCTGACGGTCTTTCCCGTCTTCCTCGGTGGCGGGCCGCGTCTCTTCGAGGACGGTCTGCCCGCGGGGCGGTGGGGGCTCGCCGGTGAGGCGGCGGGTGAGCACGGCACGTTGTGCCTCGTCTACGACCGGGTGCGCTGAGCCGTCAGCCGTCCGCCGGCCGCCCGGAAAGCGGTGGGCGTGCGGCCGGGGCGGCCGTTACGTTGGTGGGGTCCGCGTGGTGGTGACTGGCCCCTGGGGTGGTGTCGGCGTGGTTCCTGAGCCTTTCGTGCGTGCGCTGGACGGGTTCGAGGCGGTGCTGGCGGCGGTGCCGGCGGATCGGTGGTCGTCGCCGTCGCCGTGCGAGGGGTGGGCGGCGGTGGATGTGGCGGGGCATGTCACGGCCGGGCTGCTGGTGATCGAGTTGCGGGCGGCGGGGCGGCCTCTCCCCCGGGACGATCCGGATTGGCGGGAGGTCGCGGGTGCGGATCCGGTGGCGTCCTGGCGGGAGGTGCGGGCCCGGATGACGGCGGAGTTGACTCCTGAGGCGCTGGATCGGACGGTCCCGCTGGCTTTCGGGGACATGACGGTGCGGGAGTGGCTCGAGGGGTATCCGCTGGAGTTGCTGGTGCATACGTGGGATCTGGCGCGCGCCACCGGCCAGGCGGTCGAGTTCGATGGGGATCTGGTGCGTTCGGCTCTGGAGACGGCGGAGCGGATGGCGCCGCGGGGGCGTGCGGCGGGAATGGTGGGGTCGGAGGTCGGTGTCGCGGGCGATGCCTCTGAGCAGGCGCGGCTGCTGGCGCTGTTCGGGCGTGATCCGGCCGCGTGATCCGGCCGGCGTGATCCGGTTGCTTGGGGCGCTCCCCTCCCCCGGCGGTCTCGGGGGTGCGTGGGCTGCGGGCGGGCGGTTAGGGTGCGGGTATGCGCCGACGACATTGATCTTCACCTGAGGCGGGGCTCGCGCGGAGGCTGTATTCGTACGCCTTCCTTGAGGATTTCGTCCTTCTTTATCCGGTTTACGCGGTGCTGTTCGCCGATACCGGGTTGTCTCCCGCGGCGATCTCGTCGCTGTTCGTGATCTGGTCGGTCACGGCGTTCTCGCTGGAGCTGCCGTCCGGCCTGTGGGCCGATCTGTTCTCGCGCCGGTTGCTGCTGGTGGCCGCTCCCCTGCTGGCGGGGGCCGGTTTCGCGCTCTGGGCGTTGCTCCCGTCGTATCCGGCGTTCGCCGCGGGTTTCGTGTTGTGGGGCGCGGGGTCGGCGCTGCGGTCGGGGACGATGCAGGCGCTGGTGTACGAGGAGCTGGAGCGTGCCGGGGCGGCGGGGGCGTACGCGCGGCTGATCGGGCGGTCGGAGGCGGTGTCGCTGCTGGCGGTGGTCGCGGCGTCGGCGGTGGCGTCGCCCGTGCTGGCGGCCGGCGGGTACCGGGCGCTGGGAGTGGCGAGTGCGGCGGCGTGCGTCGCGTGCGCGGTGGCGGGGTGGTTCCTGCCGGAGTCGCGGGGCGGGGCGGAGGCCGAGGCGTCGCTGCGTGCGGTGGTGCGTGCGGGGTGGGCGCAGGTGCGGCGGGACCCGGCGGTGCGGTGGGCGCTGGTGCTGGTGATGGTGCTGGAGGGGGTGACGTCGCTGGACGAGTACGTGCCGCTGCTGGTGCGGTCGACCGGGGTGGCGGGTGCGGCGGTGCCGCTGCTGGTGCTGGTGGTGACGGTCGGGGACGCGGTGGGCGGCTGGCTGGCGGGGCGGCGTGCCGGGTGGCTGCCGCCGGTGCTGGTGGCGGGTGCGGTGTGCCTGGCGGCGGGGTCGCTGAGCGGGCGTCCGGGCGGGCTGGCGGGGGTGGCGGTGGCGTTCGGGGTGTTCCGGTGGGCGATGGCGGCGGCGGACGCGCGGTTGCAGGACCGGATCGGTGACGGGGCGCGGGCGACGGTGACGTCGGTGGCGGGGTTCGGTTCGGAGACGGTGGCGGTGCTGGTGTACGCGGGGTGGGCGCTGGGGTCGCGGTGGGCGGGCGCGGGGGTGCTGATGGGGGCGGCGGCGGTGCCGTACGTGGTGGTGGCGGTCGTGCTCGGGTCGGGGGTGCTGCGGGGCCGTGTACATCGGGAGATGTAGGCGGCGGGGGCCGGCTACGCGAAAGGCGCAGCGCGGTTGAACGCTCGCGCCTGATTCGCGGGCGGTGGGTGCGCGCCGAGGATCGGAGGGTCGGTTTCGGGTCGATTCTTGGAGCGTGGGGCGATGGGCGGGGACCCGCTGATGCTGGCGCGGGTGCAGTTCGCGTTGACGGCCGGTACGCATTTCCTGTTCGTGGCGCTGACGCTGGGGCTGGCGACGCTGGTGGCGTTGACGCAGACGCGGGCGACGGTGTCGGGCAGTGCGGTGCATGCGCGGATGGTGCGGTTCTGGGGCCAGCTGTATGTGATCAATTATGCGGTGGGGATCGTCACGGGGCTGGTGATGGAGTTCCAGTTCGGGTTGAACTGGTCGGGGCTGTCGCGGGTGTCGGGGAGCGTGTTCGGGGCGCCGCTGGCGCTGGAGACGATCATCGCGTTCTTCGTGGAGTCGACGTTCCTGGGGTTGTGGATCTTCGGGTGGGACCGGCTGAACCGGTGGGTGCATCTGACGCTGATCTGGGTGGTGACGCTGACGGCGTACCTGTCGGCGTATTTCGTGCTAGTGGCGAACGGGTGGCTGCAGCGTCCGGTGGGGTTCGAGATGGTGGACGGCACGGCGCGGCTCACCGACGCGGGAGCGCTGCTGGCGAATCCGACGGCGCTGCTGGCGTTCTTCCACGTGCTGTTCGGGGGCCTGCTGACGGCGGGTTTCCTCATGGCGGGGGTGAGCGGTTTCCATCTGCTGCGGCGGACGGCGGAGGTGGAGTTCTTCCGGCGGTCGATGCGGATCGGGCTGCTGACGGTGATCGTGTCGGTGATGCCGGTGGTGGTGTTCGGCGGGATGCAGTTCGAGTACGCGCAGCCGACGAAGACGGGCGGGGACCGTGCGGCGGCGGCGGTGGCGGACTTCACGGCGCGGTTCGGGCCGGACGACTACATGCCGCCGGGGCTGGCGGGGGCCGGTGAGGCGCTGATGGTGTCGATGTGGTCGCTGATGGTGCTGGTCGCGATGGTCGCGCTGGTGAAGTTCCCGTTCGGGCGGTGGCTGGTGCGGGGCCGGGTGTTCCACGTGCTGATGATCGCGGCGGTGCCGCTGCCGTATGTGGCGATGGTCTCGGGCTGGGTGTTCCGGGAGGTGGGGCGGCAGCCGTGGATGGTCTACGGGGTGCTGAAGACCGAGGACGCGCTGTCGCCGGGTGTGGGGGCGGGAACGGTCGCGGTGTCGTTCGCGGCGTTCTCGGTGCTGTTCGCCGCGCTGTTCGCGGTGAACGCGTGGCTGCTGGCGCGGTTCGCGCGGCGGGGGCCGGAGGGGGCGGGGCTGGGCGCCTCTCCCCCGGTGGAGCCGGCGGCGCCGGCGCTGAGCCCGACGTTCTGATGCCCGTGATCTCGATGGCCGTGATCGCGTTGCCCGTGATCGCGATGTCCGATCTTCCGTTGCCCGGCGTTTCGACAGGAGCTTGATGATGGATGTGCTCGCGATGGTGCTGCTGGCGGTGTTCGCCGGCGGGTATCTGGTGCTGGCCGGCGCGGACATCGGGGTGGGGATGCTGCTGCCGTGGCTGGGCCGGGACCAGCGGGAGCGGCGGCTGGTGATCGCCTCGTTCGCGCCGTTCTTCCTGGGCAACGAGGTGTGGCTGGTGGCGGCGGTGGGCCTGGTGGCGGGTGCGTTCCCGGGGCTGGAGCACCGGCTGCTGGAGGAGCTGTACCCGCTGGTGGTGGTGCTGCTGATCGGCTGGGTGATGCGGGACATGGGGCTGTGGCTGCGGGGCCGGGTGGACGCGGCGGCGTGGCGGTCGGTGTGGGACGGCGCGATCGTGGCGGGCAGCTGGGCTTTGGCGCTGGCGTGGGGCTCGGTGCTGGGGTCGGTGCTGGCGGGCGGCGGGCTGAACGCCGGGAGCGTGGCGGGGCTGCCGCTGGCGGTGCTGTTCGCCTGGCACGGCGCGGGGTTCGCGCGGTGGCGGCTGCCGGCCGAGCTGGCGGCGCGGGCGCGCCGGGTTCCGTCCCGGTACGGGTTGTCGGCGCTGGTGATGGGGTGCGCGCCGGTGGTGGCGGGGGTGGAGGTGCCGTGGTCGCGGGTGGTGGCCGAGGGCGGCGGGCTGGCGTTGACGGTGGTGGGGACGGTGGTGGTGCTGCCGTTCCTGCTGGCGTCGCAGGCGCTGGTGTGGTGGACGTTCCGGGGCCGGGTCCAGGCCCCTTCGTACCTGTAGGGGGCGGCGGTGCGGGTGGTCGAGCGGCGTCTGCTGGGGCTGCTTCCCCGGCGGGTGTGCGTGCTGCTGGGGGTGCTGGCGGCGGGGCAGGGCGTCCTGCTGGTGGTGCAGGCGGAGCTGCTGGTGCGGGCGGTGGCGGGGCTGGACGCGGGTCCGCTGCCGTGGCTGGCGGGTGCGGTGGCGGGGCGGGCGGTGCTGGCGTGGGCGGCGGCACTGGCGGCGGGCCGTGCGGCGGCGCGGGTGAAGCGCGGTCTGCGGGCGGGGCTGCTGGAGCGTCCGGCGGGTGCGGCGGGGTCGCGGGTGACGCTGCTGACGCGGGGGCTGGACGCGGTCGATCCGTTCTTCACCGGGTACGTGCCGCAGTTGCTGGCGGCGTGCGTGGTGCCGCCGCTGGTGCTGGCGCGGCTGGTGGCGGCGGATTGGGCGTCGGCGCTGGTGGTGGCGGTGACGTTGCCGCTGGTTCCGGTGTTCGGGGCGCTGGTGGGGATGCGGACGGCGGCGCTGACGGGCCGGCAGTGGGGGCTGCTGCACCGGCTGGGCGGGCATTTCCGGGACGTCCTGGCCGGTCTGGGGACGCTGCGGGCGTTCGGCCGGACCGAGCACCAGTCGCGGGTGGTGCGGGAGCTGGCGGGTGAGCACCGCCGCGCGTCGGTGCGGGCGCTGCGGGTGGCGTTCCTGTCGTCGCTGGTGCTGGAACTGGTGTGCGCGTTGTCGGTGGCGCTGGTGGCGGTGCCGGTGGGGTTGCGTCTGCTGGAGGGCCGGATGGTGCTGGCGACGGGGCTGCTGGTGCTGGTGCTGACGCCGGAGGTGTATCTGCCGCTGCGGGCGCTGGGGCAGCGTTTCCACGCGAGTGCGGAGGGGGTGGCGGCGGCGGAGGCGGCGTTCGCGGTGCTGGACGCGCCCGTTCCCGCGGCGCGCGGCGGGGTCGCCGTCGCCGGGTCGGCGCCGGAGATCGTGCTGGAGGGGGTGACGGTGCGGTATCCGGGTGCGGAGCGGGCGGCGCTGGACGGGGTGTCGCTGCGGGTGGGGCCGGGTGAGCGGGTGGCGGTGACGGGTCCGTCGGGTGCGGGCAAGTCGACGCTGCTGCTGGTGCTGGCGGGGCTGGTCTCCCCGGATGCGGGGCGGGTGCTGGTCGACGGGGTCGATCTGGCGGATCTGGACGCGGCGGGGTGGCGGTCGCGGGTGGGCTGGGTGCCGCAGCGTCCGCACCTGTTCGCGGCGTCGGTGGCCGACAACGTCCGGCTGGGGGCGCCGGATGCGAGTGACGCGCAGGTCGGCGCGGCGGTGCGGGCGGCCGCTGCCGGGTTCGTCGAGGAGCTTCCGCGGGGGTTGGAGACGGTGCTGGGCGAGGGCGGGGCGGGGGTGTCGGCGGGTCAGCGGCAGCGGCTCGCGGTGGCGCGGGCGTTCCTGGCGGGCGGTCCGGTGATGCTGCTGGACGAGCCGACGGCGCGGTTGGACCTGCACAGCGAGCGGGTGCTGGTGGACGCGGCGGCGCGGCTGCTGGTGGGGCGGACGGCGGTGCTGGTGGCGCATCGTCCGGCGCTGCTGCGGGCGGTGGACCGGGTGGTGCGGCTGGAGGGCGGCCGGGTGGCCGAGCCGGCCGGGATGGAGGCGGCGTGAACAGGGGCGCGGTGCGGGGCGTGTGGGGTGCGGTGCGGCCGCACCTGCCGCGGCTGGTGGGCGCGGGTCTGGCGGGTGCGGCGGCGGAGCTGTGCGGGCTGGGGCTGATCGCGGCGGCGGCGTGGCTGATCGCGCGGGCGTCGCAGCGGCCGGAGCTGGCGGCGCTGTCGCTGGCGATCGTGGCGGTGCGGGGGTTCGCGCTGGCGAAGGGGTCGCTGCGGTATGTGGAGCGGCTGGCCGGGCACGACGCGGCGCTGCGGGCGCTGGCGGAGCTGCGGGGCCGGGTGTTCGACGCGCTGGCGGCGGCGCGGCCCCCCGCGCACGATCAGGCGCACGATCAGGGCCACGACGGTCGGGGGCGCGGTCGGGGGCAGGTGCGGGACGGGGACGCGCTGACGCGGATGGTGTCGGATGTGGACGCCGTCCAGGACCTGCTGCTGCGGTGCGCGCTGCCCGCGGTGGCGGCGGTGGCGTGCGGCGGCGCGGGGGTGGCGGTGTGCGCGGCCGTGGACGCGCCGGCGGGTGCGGTGCTGGGGGCGGGGCTGCTGGTGGCGGCGGTGGTCCTGCCGGTGGTGGCGGCGGCCGCGGGGGGCCGTGCGGCGGCGCGGGCCGCGGCGGCGCGCGAGGAGCTGGCGGTGCGGGCGCTGGACGTCCTGGAGGGCGCGGCGGACCTGGCGATGTTCGGTGCCTCCGCCCGGTTCACGGCGCGTGCGGGCGAGGCGGCGGGGCGGCTGGAGCGTGCTGAGCGGTCGGCCGCGCGGCTCGCGGCGCTGGTGGCCGGGGCGGGGTTCGCGGTCCAGGGCGTCACGGTCGCGGCGGTGGCGTGGGTCGGGCTGCGGGCGGGGGTGGACGAGGTCGGGGCGGCGGTGCTGGCGTTGACGGCGCTGGTGGCGGTGGAGTCGGTGCTGCCGCTGGCGGGGGCGGCGCAGCGGCTGCGGGAGGTGTGGCCGGCGGTGCGGCGGGTCGGTGCGGTGCTGGCCGCTCCCCCGGAGCTGGCGGTGTCGCGTCCGGTGGCGGTGCCGCGGGGCCCGCTGGAGGTGGAGCTGCTCGGCGTCGGGGTGTCCTACGGCGGGAGCGTCGCCCTGGACGGGGTGGACCTGCGGGTGGAGCGGGGCCGGCGGGTCGCGGTCGTGGGGGCGAGCGGCGCGGGGAAGAGCACGCTGCTGGCGGCGGTGTCGGGGCAGGTCTCGGCGGTGTCGGGTGCGGTGCTGCTGGGAGGCCGGGCGCTGGCCCGGTACGCGCCGGGGGACGTGCGGGCGGCGGTGCGGGGGCTGGCGCAGGACGCGCACGTGTTCGCCGGGACGGTCCGCGCGAACCTGCTGCTGGCCCGCCCGGACGCCAGCGGGGAGCAGCTGCGGGCGGCGGCGGCGCGGGCCCGGTTCGCGGAGGTGGTGGAGGCGCTGCCGGACGGGTGGGACACGGTGGTCGGCGCGGGCGGGCGGGGCCTGTCGGGCGGGCAGCGGCAGCGGCTGCTGCTGGCGCGGGCGCTGCTGGCCGACCCGCCGGTGCTGCTGCTGGACGAGCCCGCCGAGGCGCTCGACCCGGTGACGGCGGACGCGCTGACCCGGGACCTGCTGGAGGCGCCGGGCGGGGGGACGCTGCTGCTGGTCACGCACCGGCTCGCGGCGCTGGAGGCCGCCGACGAGGTCGTGGTGATGGACCGGGGCCGGATCGTGCAGCGGGGCCGGCACGCCGACCTGCTGGCGGTGCCGGGCGCCTACCGCGACCTGCGGGACGCCGAGCTCCTCACCGCCTGACCGGCCGGGTGGTGAGGGCGCGGCCGAGGGCGGCGACGCCGTCGGCGATGGCGGACGTGCCCGCGGCGGCGTAGCCGAGGACGAGGCCGGGCGGTCCCGGCCGCTGGGCGTGCCACGACAGCGGCTGCACCTTGACGCCCTCGTCCAGGGCCGCGGCGGCGAGCGCTGCGTCGTCGAGGCCGGTGAACGCGGGGCCGGGGAAGGTGATGGTGAGGTGCAGGCCGGCGGCGGCGCCGTGCACGGCCGCGCCGGGCAGGTGCGCGGCGATCGCGTCGATCATGGCGTCGCGGCGGCGGCGGTGGCGGCGCCGCAGCAGCCGCAGGATGCGCTCCATCTCCCCCGAGGCCATCAGCTCGGCGAGGACGAGCTGGGGCAGGGCGGCGTTGCCGAGGTCGGCGAACCGCTTCTCGGCGACGATCGCGTCCAGGAACGCGGGCGGGGGCAGCAGCCAGCCGGTCCGCAGCGCCGGGGCGAGCAGCTTGGACACGCTGCCGGCGTGGAAGACGCGGTCGGTGAGCATGGCGCGCAGGGCGGGGACGGGCGGCCGGTCGTAGCGGTGCTCGGCGTCGTAGTCGTCCTCGATGATCAGGCCGCCGGCGGCGGCCCAGCGCATGAGGTCGCGGCGGCGGTCTCCGGCGAGGACGGCGCCGGTCGGGAACTGGTGGGCGGGGGTGAGCAGCACGGCCGGGGCGCCGGTGGCGCGGAGCCGGTCGACGCGGACGCCGCCGGCGTCGACGGGCACGGGCGGGGTGTCCATGCCGCCGTGCCGCAGGTGCTGGCGGACGCCGAGGGAGCCGGGGTCCTCGACCGCGACCGCGCCGATCCCGGTGCGGGCCAGGACTCGGGTGATCAGGCCGAGGGCCTGCGCGGTGCCGGCGACGACGACGATCCCGGCGGGGTCGGCGCGGACGCCGCGGGTGCGGGCGAGCCAGCCGGCGACGGCGGTGCGCAGCGCGGGGGCGCCGCGGGGGTCGCCGTAGCCGAGGCCGGCGGCGGGCAGGTCGCACAGGACGGTGCGTTCGGCGCGCTGCCAGGCGGCGCGGGGGAACGCCGACAGGTCGGGGACGCCGGGGGTCAGGTCGATGCGGGCGGGCGCGGCGCGCAGGGCGTCGAAGGCGTCGGCGCCGGGCTCGCCGGGGAACGGGGCGGCCGCGGGCGGGGTGAGCGGGACGCCCTCGGCGGGGCCGGGGCCGGGCGCGGCGGGGGCGGCGACGACGACGGTGCCGGCGCGGCCGCGTCCGGCGATGTGGCCGTCGTCGACGAGCCGCTGGTAGGCCTCGGTGACGACGCCGCGCGAGACGCGCAGTTCGGCGGCCAGGGCGCGGGTCGGCGGGAGGCGGCCGCCGACGGGCAGGCGGCCGTCGGCGATGGCGTCGCGGAGCCGCCGCGCGAGCCAGTCCGACAGGCCGCCGGGCGGGGCGTCGGCGGGGTCGAGCTGCAGGAAGTCCGACCCCCGGGTTATGGCCCGGTCGGGTTCGTCGCCATTGGACCTGTGCACCGGACCATTGTGGACCCCAGGGTGATCCCATGGAGATGACGAACGCGACCGCGGCGAACGCGACCGCGGCGAACGCGACCGCGGCGAACGCCGGGTATGTGCACGGGTATTCGGGGCGGGAGGCGCGGCGGCTCGGCGACCAGGCCGACGCGCTCGCCGAACTGCTGCACGCCGGGACGTCCTATCCGGCGGGAAGCCGGGTGCTGGAGGCCGGCTGCGGGGTCGGCGCGCAGACGGTGCATCTGGTGGCCCGCTCCCCCGGCGCGCACGTGACCGCGGTGGACGTGTCCGCGGCGTCGCTCGCGCAGGCCCGCGCGAGGGTCGCGGCGGAACGTCCCGGCGCGCGCGTGGAATGGCGCCGGGCCGACCTGTACGACCTGCCGTTCGGCGATGCCGCGTTCGACCACGTGTTCGTCTGCTTCGTGCTGGAGCATCTGCGGGATCCGGGCGGTGCGCTGGCGGGGCTGCGGCGGGTGCTGCGGCCGGGCGGGACGCTGACGGTGGTCGAGGGCGACCACGGGTCGGCGTTCCTGCACCCCGACAGCGCCCACGCCCGCGCCGCGATCGCGCATCTGGCGGCGCTGCAGGCCGCGGCGGGCGGGGACGCGCTGATCGGGCGGCGGCTGCGGCCGCTGCTGGCCGCCGCCGGATACGCGGGGATCGCCGCCGGGCCCCGCACGGTGTACACCGACGCGGACCGTCCGGCGCTGGCCGAGGCGTTCACGCTCGGCACCTTCACCGCGATGGTGGCGGCGGTCCGGGGCGACGCGGTCGCGGCGGGGCTGACCACGCCCGCCGACTGGGACCGCGGCGTCGCCGGCCTGCGCCGCGCCGCCGGGGCGGACGGGACGTTCCACTACACGTTCTTCAAAGCGACCGCCGTGAACCCCGGGTGAACCCCCGCGTGAGCCGCGGGCGGGCCGCGCTCAGTCGTCGGGCAGGAGCGGGCCGAGCGGGCCCAGATCGAGGTTGAGGTCGTGGTCGTCGAGGCCGAAGTGGTCCTTGAGCCGGGTCATGGCCTCCTCCAGCCGCATCAGCGCCAGCCCGAGGTCCTCGACCTGCCGGTCGGTGAGGTCGCCGCCCTCGGCGCGGCGCAGCGCCTGCCGCTCCATCAGCTGCCGGATCAGCTCGACCAGGGTCAGGACGAGCTTGACCAGGTCGCGTTCGACGGTCTCGGGGTCGGACCGCAGCCGCTGCATCGTCCGGGACGAGCGTTCCCGCAGGTCCCGCTCGCGGGCGGGCGCGGCCCGCACCGGTGCGGCCGCGGCGTCGCCGCCGGTGCGGCCGGCGAGGATGTCGCCGGTGAACGGGTCGCCGACGGCGGGGTCGCGCACCGACACCTCCCCCGTCACCGCCTCCCCGCCGCGGTCACGGTCACGGTCGCGGGCGTCACGGTCGCGGGGGTCGCGGTCGGATCGGGTCACGGGGTCTCCTCCTCGGGCAGCAGCTCGTCGCGGACGGTGGTGATCAGCGCCCGCAGCGACACCTGCACCAGGTCGACCCCGGCGATCGAGATCACCAGGTCGCCGGTGATGACGACGCCGCCCGCCAGCAGCCGGTCCAGCAGGTCGACCAGCGCGATCCGCTCCATCGGGGCGTCGCCGCCCTGGTCCAGGACGGCCGTCACGCGTCCCCCGGGACGCGGGCGGCCGCGGCGCCGGCGGTGTCGATGAAGGAGTAGGGCGGCCACGGCCCGGTCACCTCCACCTCGATGCCCGCCAGCCGCTCCCCCGCGGCCCGCGTCACCGCCAGGAAGCCCGCGACCTGCTCCTCGTCCAGCAGGTAGGCGGTGTTGAGGATCTGGGTGCCCGGCCGGCCCGACAGGCGCGGGTCCTGCGGCGGATGGTGCCGGGACGCCACCGCGTGGTCGGCGAGCTCGGCGTGCACGGCGCCGGCCTGCTCGCTCACCCGGCGTCCGGCGTCGGCGCGGCGGCGGCGCTCCTCCTGCCGGCGCCGCAGGTACGCCGTCCCCGCCCCCGCGCCGGAGGAGCCGCTCGCGGGGGCGGCGGGCCGTGGGCC
This sequence comes from Spirillospora sp. NPDC047418, assembly GCF_040643275.1. Taxonomy (NCBI): domain Bacteria; kingdom Bacillati; phylum Actinomycetota; class Actinomycetes; order Streptosporangiales; family Thermomonosporaceae; genus Spirillospora; species Spirillospora sp. NPDC047418. Next base: position 5,073 of record NZ_JBEYTW010000070.1, on the reverse strand, counting down.
GGTGAGGGGCTCGGCCCTGGGCGCGAGCCCCCCACCGGGATCGGTGCCGCCGGCCGGGCCGCCGGCGGAGGCGTCGGCCGGGGTGTCGGCGGGTTCGCCGGCGGGGGTGTCGCCGCGCATGGTCTCCGGGTCGGCGTAGGCCTTCACGCCCCACTCCGACCGGCCGGCGATGAGGTCGAGGATGTCGGTGAACCGGCCGCCCTGCGCGGCCAGGACCTCGGCGACGCGGGCGTCGTCGCGGTAGATCGTCGCGATCCGCACCGGCGCGGTCGGCGCGGCGTGCGCGGCCAGGTCCACCACGTCGTGGTGGGCGCGGGCGGTGGCCTCCAGCCACGCCAGGTCCTCCAGGTTGGCGCGCAGCGCCGCCTCCCCGTACTCGGCGAGCGCGACGGTGCTGACCAGCGCGGTCAGGTCGGCGGCGAGGACGCCGCGGACGGGTGCACCCGCCACGCCGCGGGCGCCGCCGAGCGCGGCCGGGTCCAGGCCGCGCGCCACCCCGTACAGGTAGACGGCCGTTTCGGTGCCGGCGGCTTCCGTGCCGGCTTCGGTGCCGGTCATGATGTCGACTCCTTCCCCCGTGCCGGGCGGGCCGCGGCGTCCCCGCCCGCCCCGCCGGTCTCGCCCGTCTCGCCGGCCTCCAGGGCGGCGAGGCGCTCGCGCAGCCGCCGGTTCTCCTCCCGCAGCTCGCGGTCGGCGTCCCGCTCGCCGCCGGTGTCGTCCTGCCGGGCCCTGGACGACAGCGACGGGTCGTGCTCCCACCAGTCGATGCCCATCTCCTTGGCCCGGTCCACCGACGCGACCAGCAGCCGCAGCTTGATGGTCAGCAGCTCGATGTCGAGCAGGTTCACCCGGATGTCCCCGACGATCACGATCCCCTTGTCGAGGATGCGCTCCAGCAGGTCCGCCAGGTTGGCCGAGGTCCGCTCGCCGGCCATCGACCGTGCCGGGGACCGGTCGCCGGTCCAGGAGATCTCGCTCACTCGGGTCAGTCCCTTTCCACTCGTCCGCGCGGGTAGCGGCGGACACGGCGGTAGGCCACCAGGTCGCCGTCCGCGTCCACCTCGGTGTCGTAGCAGGCGAGGATGTCGGCGGAGTCGGGGATGCGGCGCGTCTCCACGACCTCCACCGTGACCCGCCAGCCGTCCTCGCCGGCGCGCTCGATCCCCACCACGCTCTCGGCGCTGCGGCCGGTCATCGCGGTGACGTGCTCGACCGCCCTCTTGGCGGCCTCGGACGCGGACATCATCGGCGGCCTCCCTACGGGCCCGGCCGGTAGCCGCGGGCGCGGCCCTCGTTGAGGCGGCGGATCAGGTCCTCCTCGCGGTCCGCGGCCTCGTCCTCGGTGATCTCGCCCGCGGCGGCCTCGTCGGCGACCTCCTGCATCTCGGCGGCGATCCGCCCCGGGTCGTACAGCTGCGCCTCGGCCTGCTCGGTGAGGGTCTCGGCCAGCCACACCACGCCCTTGACGGGCGCGAGCGGCAGCGTCACCAGCCCGCTGAACAGTCCCATCGCCCTCACGCCTCCGGAACGAAGTCGTAGGGCGGCAGCGGCCCGATCACCCGGATCCGGATCCGGTCGCCGTGCGCGCGGCCCAGCTCGTCCACGGCCTGCTCGAACCGGTCGCGGCGGTCGGCGCGGACCAGGAACGAGGCGTCCAGGACGTCCTCCTCCCGGGCGGGGGTCTTGCGCGCGAACGCCTCGGCCGCCGGGGCCGCGGCGTCCAGCAGGACCCGCCCGTCGTGTTCGCGGCGCCGCTCCATCGCCTGCGCGATCAGCTCGCCGAGCCGGATGCGGTCGTAGTAGACGGCGTCGGCGGCGTCGGCCGGGACCTCCCGCAGCCGCCGCGACAGCTCGGCGATCTCCGGTTCGGCCGCCATGATCTCGCCGAGGACCTCGTCCTGGACGTAGGTGGCCTTCAGGCGCAGCTCGACCCGGCCGTCGAGGCCGTCCAGGACCTGCCCGAGCCGCTCGGAGTTCCCGGCGAGCAGTTCCTTCTCCACGGCGTCGCGGTCGGCCAGCGCCGCCCCGAACCGGAACGGCAGGACGACGGTGCCGGCGTCCACCAGCGCGTTCAGCACCCGCTGGTGCGCGACCAGGTCGGCGCGCTCGCCGAGCGGCCGGTCGGCGGGCAGGTCGCTGACGACCGCGGCGCACGCGCCGCCGTCGCGGACCAGCGACACCGGACGGTCGTCCAGGCCCGCCACGTCGGCGGGCAGTTCGGCGTCCGCGCGGATCACTCCGTACACGTACTGCGGGGCCCGGTCACCCGGCGCCGCCGCGGCGGGGGGTTGCGGCGTGGTCATTCTTCCTCGTCCTCCTTCTTGCGGGACGAGCGGCGCCGCGCGGGCTGCTTCTCCTCCTCCGAATCGTCGGAATCGCCGCCGAAGGTCTCCTTCAGCCGCTCCTGCGCGCCCTCCAGGGCGCCGCGGGTCTTCTTCTTCGCGCCCGACTCCTGCATGCCCTCCACGAACTGCGGCAGGCCCTGGGAGGTGCCGTCGTGGGCGATGTCGAGCCGGTTCACGGCCTCGGCGAACCGCAGGTAGGTGTCGACGCTGGCCACGACGATGCGCACGTCGACCGTGAGGATCTCGATCCCGACGAGCGACACCCGCGCGTACACGTCGATGACCAGTCCCTTTTCCAGGATCAGGTCGACGACGTCGGCGAGGCTGCTGCCGGATCGGCCGCGCTGGACTTGGTTGCTGCCCGCAGTCTGCTGGGCGATCGGCCCAGTCATGTCATCTCCTCGTTCAGGGGGTTTGTCCGGGGGTTCGGCACGCACCCCGGTGTACCCACACCGATCTCTCTAAACGGGCGGCCCGGTTTCGGTCACCGGCCGGTCAAGGCGCGAGGGAGGGGCGCGGCGGGGTGCGGGCATGCGGCGGCGCCCCCCGCGTGGGACGAGGGGCGCCGCCGGGGTCGCCGGTGGAGGCGGTGGCCGGGGGTCAGCGTTTGCGGGAGCGGGCGGTGAGGCGGCCCACGACGACGCCGGCGACGGCGGCGGCCGCGACCGGCGCCGCGCGCAGGAACCGCCGCAGCGTCACCAGCCGGGCCATGGCCGTGGCCCGTCCCGGCAGCGCCGCGACCAGCCCGCCGGCCCGCCCGGCGGCGTGCCCGCCGGCCTGCGCGGTCCCGGCGGCGGCCCCGGCGGTGTCCCGCCCGGCGCTCTCCGCGCCTTCCGCCGCCGCCCCGGCCGCCTTGCCGGCGGATCGGCCGGCCTTGCCGGCGCCGCCGCTCGCCTTTCCCGGCCCGTCGCCGGGGATCGAGGGGGTGTCCATCGGTGCGTCCTTCCAATCGGGGAATCGTGCGGGCCGGCGGTCACACGTCGCGGTGGCCGGCTGCCGGAACCGGCGCGGCCGCGGCAGCAGCCGCCCGGCCCCGCCCGGCAGGCGGGCAGATGTGCTCGTCGAGGAACGCGCCCGTCCCGGCGCCGAGGACGAACCGGCCCGTATCGCGCCCTACCCGCGCGGAACCCGGCAAACATGGCCGGGGCGGTCGCCGGCGGCGGGGCGGGACGGTGGCGGGGCGGGACGGTTGAAGTCGTCGGTCCGGGTATGGCGAAGGTCATGCCCGCCCCAAGACGCGACCACGGGCCCGGTGCCGACCGGCCGCACCCGGGCCGCCCGCGGCGGCCCGCACGCCGCGCCGCCGAGCCGCTGGCCTGGTGGACGGTGCTGCTGGCGGTGTACCTGGGCCTGGTGTCGACGATCTCCATCACCGAGACCACCGTCGGGGCCCTGGCCGCCGCGGCCGGTGCCGCCGCCGCGGTGGCCGGGCGCCGCGCCCTGCTCACCGGCACCCCCCACCGACCCGGCCCCCGACCCGGAACCCGGCACGGACCCCGGCACGGACGCGGGCCCTCCGGCGTCCGGCTCGCGGCGGCGATGGCGCGGCTGCCCGGCCAGGTCGCCGCCGACACCGCCCGGATCACCGTGCGCGGCGCGTCCGGCGGGGACTGGACGCCGCTGCCGGTGGCCCCCGGCCCGACCGCGCGCGGTACCGCGACGCTGCTGATGTCGGTCGCGCCCGGCACCTACGCCGGCGGGGTCGATCCCGGGCGGGGCCTGCTGCGCGTCCACCGGCTGGTCGCCGCCCCGTCCCCGTTCGAGCGGGGCCTGCGCGCCGCCGGGCTGGTCGGCGGTCCCGGGGAGGCGCCGTGACGGCCGACGTGCTGAACACCGCGGTCCCCGCCCTCGCCGTCATGGCCGGCGGGCTGCTGCCGGCGCTGCTGGCCACGCTGCGCGGCCGCCCCGCCGGGAGGCTCGCCGGGCTCATCGTCACCGGGCCGCTGGTCGCCCTCGTGCTGGTGCTGCTGGCCGCCGCCTACGGACGCCCCGCCTACCTGGACGTGGCGCTGGTGCTGGCGCTGCTGTCGTTCGCCGGGTCGCTGGTGTTCGCCCGGTTCCTGAGCCGGACCCTGTGAAGCCCACGGTCGAGGAGGACGCCCGATGAGCCTTGACGTGCTGGCCGACGCGCTGACGTGGGCCGGGACCGCCGTCGCCGTCGCCGCGGGGCTGCGGCTGCCCTTCACCCGCGGCGCCGCCGCCCGCCTGCACGCCGTCGCGCCCGTCACCGTCCTGGCCGCGCCGCTGCTGATCGCCGGGACGGCGCTGCGGCCCTGGTCGTCCTGGCACGACGTCGCCAAGCTCGCCGTCATCGCCGTGCTGCTCGCCGCGACCGGCCCGCCCGCGCTGGTGACCGCCGGGCAGGCCGTCGAGCGCGCCGCCGGCGGATCGGAGTGAACCCGCCGTGACCACCTCCTCCCTGGACGCCCTGTCCTCGAACGCCCTGTCCTCGAGTGCGCTGTCGGGGCCGCTCGCCGACGCGCTCATCGGCGCCGCCCTCGCGCTGACCGCGCTGATGGCCACCGCCGTCGTGCTGACCCGCGGCACCGTCCGGCAGGCGATCGTCCTGTCGGGGTACGGGATGGTGCTCGGGCTGCTGTTCCTGATCCTGCAGGCGCCCGACGTCGCCATGTCCCAGCTCGGTGTCGGGACCGTCCTGCTGCCGCTGATCGTCGTGCTGGCCCTGCACGCCACCCGCCGCCACCGCGACGGCGGCGGCCGGGCCGGC
>NZ_JBEYTW010000069.1:0-45537 GCF_040643275.1 Spirillospora sp. NPDC047418 | reverse complement strand
GGGGCCGATCCGGCCCCCGCCCCCCGGCTCCACTCCCACACCCCGACCGAGGATTCCCAGATGACCCTCTTCCTCCAGCTCGGTTTCCAGGGCGTCGCCCTGGGGCTGGCCTACGGGCTGATCGCGCTCGGGTTCGTGATCATGTTCAAGGGCTCCCACACCTTCAACTTCGCGCACGGCCAGTTCGTGGCCATCGGCGCCTACGCCGTCCTCGTCCTGATCCCCCGGATGCCCTACGCGCTGGCCTTCCTCGGGGCCGTGGCGCTCACCGTCGGCCTCGCGCTGGTGGTCGAGCGGATGCTGGTCCGCGGACTGATCGGACGCTCGGTGACCGTCGTGGTGCTCGCCACCCTCGGCATCTCCACCATGCTGCACAACGCCATCCTGATGGTGTGGGGCGTCGGCACCCACGACTCGGTGGGGCCGATCGGCGCCGGCACCACCTCGGTGGGCGCGGTCGTGCTGCCCAACAGCGCCCTGGCCACCGTGGCCGTGTCGGTCGTCGTCCTGGCCGCCGTCGCCCTGTTCTTCCAGCGGACGCGCTACGGGCTGGCGCTGCGCGCGACCGCGAGCAGCCAGGAGGCCGCCATGGCCCAGGGCATCGACGTGGGACGGATGTTCGCGCTCTCCTGGGCGCTGGCGGCCTTCCTCGCGGTGACCGCGGCGGTCTTCCTCGCCTCGTTCCCCCGCGTGGTCTCCCCCGACCTCGGCGACCTCGCGCTCATCGCGATCCCCGCGATCGTCATCGGAGGCATGGACTCGCTGGTCGGAGCCGTCGTCGGCGGCCTGGTCGTGGGGCTCACCCAGGTCCTCGGATCCGGCTACCTCAGCGACATCGGCGGCGGGCGCCTGCACGACGTACTGCCCTACGTGCTCATGCTCCTCGTCCTCCTGGTCAGGCCCTATGGCCTCTTCGGCAGCCGCAGCATCGAAAGGGTCTGAGCCGTGTCCGTCCTCACCAGCCCGCCCGGCCCCCGCGACACCGCGGTCCCCCGGCCGCGCCCGAACGGCCTCCTCACCAGCGGACGCGCCGGCGTCGGCCTGGGGATCGCCGCCATGCTCGTGCTGCCGCTCGTGGTCCGCTCCGAACTGTGGCTCGGCATCGGCATCCTCACCCTGATCGCCGGCATCGGCGCCCTCGGCATGCAGGTGATCACCGGGCTGGCCGGCCAGATCTCGCTGGGCCACGCCTTCTTCATGGGGATCGGCGCCTACAGCTCGGCCTGGCTCGGCACCGACATGGGCCTGCCCTGGTGGCTCTGGCTGCCGGCGTCCGGCCTGGTGGCCGCCGCCGCGGGCGCCCTGGTCGCCCCCGTCGCGGTCCGCATCCGGGGCCTCTACCTGGCCGTCGCCACCCTCGCCCTGGTCTTCATCGGCCTCTACGCGTGGGAGACGTGGACGAGCCTCAGCGGCGGCGTGAACGGGCGTCCGGCGGCACCGGTCCTCTTCGGCGACCAGGACCTCAGCCTGGGCGTCATGGCCGGGGACCGGGTGATCCTCGACGCCTTCCAGGCCTGGTGGTACTTCGCGCTGGCGATCCTGCTGGTGGTCATGCTCCTCACCCACAACCTCAAGCACTCGCGACTCGGCCGCGCCTTCATGGCCGTGCGGGACAAGGACGTGGCGGCCGCGGTGGTGGGCGTCCCGGTGACCTGGACCAAGACGGTCGCGTTCGTCATCTCCTCCTTCTTCGCCGGCGTCTCCGGGGCGCTGCTGGTGTCCTACATGGGCTACTTCACCCCCGGCCAGTGGCACCTGATGCTCTCGGTCGACTTCATCGCCATGATCGTCATCGGCGGTATGGGCACGGTCTCCGGGGCCCTGCTGGGCGCGCTGTTCGTCCGGGCGATGCCCGAGGTCGTGAACCAGACCTCGGCCTTCCTGCCCTTCGTCCGCAAGAGCGCGAGCACGGACGGCGGCATCACGGGACCGCTCCTGTCCGGCTTCGTCTACGGATTGGTGATCGTGTTGATCCTGCTCTTCGAGCCCGACGGGATCCGGGCGCTCGCCCTCCGGGGGTGGCGGCGCCTGCGCGACCCGCTGGGCGGCTCACGCGAAAGGCGGAAGACGTCATGAGCGGAAACGCCCCGGACGCGGCCGACGGCCCGCCGGCCCCGCAGAACCCGGCCCCGCAGACCCCCGCTTCGCAGACCCCGGCCCTGCGGACCACGGCCGTGTGCGCCGGCTACGGCGCGGCCGAGGACGCCGTGACCGAGCTGACCCTGCGGGTGCCCGAGGGCCAGGTCGTCAGCCTGCTCGGCCCCAACGGGGCGGGCAAGAGCACCACGATGCGGGCCGTGTCGGGCCTGCTCGGGCTGCACCGCGGGCGCGTCACCGGCGGGCGGGTGGAGCTCTTCGGCAAGGACATGACCGGATCCCGCGCGTCGCAGCGCGTCCGCGCCGGGCTCGCGCAGTGCCTGGAGGGCCGGATGGTCTTCCCCGGGCTCAGCGTCGCCGAGAACCTCGCCAGCGGAGCGCACGTGCGCCGCCACCGCGGTGCCGCGCTCACCGCGGCCCGCGACGAGGTGCTCGCGCTGCTGCCGCGGCTGCGCGACCTGCTGGACCGCAAGGCGGGCTACCTGTCGGGCGGCGAGCAGCAGATGCTGGCGATCGCGCGGGCCCTGATGTCGCGGCCGAAGCTGCTGCTCATGGACGAGCCGAGCCTGGGGCTCGCGCCCCGGATCGTCGAGCAGGTCCGCGACATCATCGTGTCCATCAACGAGCAGGGCACCTCGATCCTGCTCGTCGAGCAGAACGCGCGCATGGCCCTGTCGATCTCCCACTACGCCTACCTCCTGGAGGGCGGACGGGTCTGCGCGGAGGGCACCCCGGCGGCGCTGCAGCAGGACACCGACATCGCGGCCGCCTACCTCGGCGCCGGCACGGCGCCCAGCGCCCCCGAAGGAGCCGGCTCATGAGCACCGCGCTGATCGAGATCGAGGACCTCGCCCTGTCGTTCGCGGGCGTCCGGGCGCTGGACGGGGTCACCTTCAGCATCGATGAGGGCGAGCTCTTCGCCGTGATCGGGCCCAACGGAGCCGGCAAGTCCACCCTGTTCAACTGCATCTCCGGCATCTACCGCCCGGGGGCCGGGAGCATCAGGTTCGGGGGCAGGGAGCTCCTGGGCACCGCCCCGCACCGGATCGCGAAGGCCGGGATCGCCCGCACGTTCCAGAACGTCGACGTCTTCCCGGCCATGACCGTGCAGGAATGCCTGCTCCTGGCCCGGCACCAGCACCTGCGCTCCGGGCCGGTGGCGGGCATGATCCGGTGGGGCCGCAGCGCGCGCGAGGAGCGCGCGGCGCTGCGGCACGTCACCGAGGTGGCCGACCGCTTCGGACTCGGCGGCCTGCTGCGGCACCGGGTCGGCCCGCTCCCCCACGGCGTGCAGAAGCGGGTCGAGCTCGCGCGCTCGCTGTGCATGGAGCCCCGGCTGCTGCTGCTCGACGAGCCGGTGGCGGGGATGAACCACGAGGAGACCGCCGAGATGGCGGCGACCCTGCGCGAGGTGAACACCGACCTGGGCATCACCATGCTCCTGGTCGAACACGACATGTCGATGGTGATGGGCATCTCGGACCGGGTCTGCGTGCTCGACTTCGGGCGCCGCATCGCCCTCGACACCCCGGCCAACGTCGTCCGTGACGAGGCCGTCATCGACGCCTACCTGGGAGGAGCACTGTGAGCACGGCGGACGTCACCGTCTACGGAATCGTCGGGAGCCTGCGCAAGGGCTCGTGGAACCGGATGCTGCTGGAGTCGGCGGCCCGGCTGGCACCGGACGGGGTCACCGTCACCATCAGCGAGCTGGTGGGCCGGCTTCCGCTCTTCAACGAGGACCTGCTCGGCCAGGAGCCGCCGGCGGTCGCCCGGATGCGCGCGGAGGTCGCCGCCGCGGACGCGCTGATGATCGCCACCCCGGAGTACAACGGCGGGGTCCCGGGCGTGCTGAAGAACGCCTTCGACTGGATCTCCCTGCCGCTGGGCGCCTCGGTCCTCCAGGGCAAGCCGGTCGCCCTGATCGGCACCTCGCCGGGACGCCTGGGCACCGCCCGGTGCCAGTTCGAGCTGCGCAACATGTTCGTCTTCTCCCAATCCCCGGTGATGCCGGGACCGGAGGTGGTCATGCCCTTCGCCCATGAGTGCTTCGACGAGACCGGGCACCTCAAGGACCCGGTGGCCACCGAGCGGCTCGGGGTCCTCTTCGGCAAGCTCCGCGCCCACGTGGCCGCGAGCCGGCTGGAGGTGGCGGCCCGATGACCACCCGCACCTTCGTCTCCCGCCCCTCCGCCGGCGCCCCGCGCGCGGGTGCCGGCGGGCACCCCTGCCAGGGCCTCTACCACGCGCCGGACGGCGCGCGGCCGAAGGTGGCGATGATCGCCACCCACTACCAGATCGACTTCGCCGAGCACTACCTCGCCGATCTGATGGCCGAGCGCGGCATCGGCTTCCTCGGCTGGAACACCCGGTTCCGCGGCTACGAGTGGAACTTCCGGCTCGACCAGGCGCTGGTGGACATCGGCGTCGGCGTGCGCTGGCTGCGAGAGGAGGCCGGGGCCGACTCGGTCGTCCTGCTGGGCAACTCGGGGGGCGGCTCCCTGATGGCCGCCTACCAGGCCCAGGCCGTCGACCCGACCTTGCGGCCCCCGATCGACCACGACCCCGTCCCCGGCGTGGACGAGCTGCCCGCCGCGGACGGCTACGTGTCCCTCGCGGCGCACCTGGGCCGTCCCGACGTCCTCACCTCGTGGATGGACGCCGCGGTGGTCGACGAGTTCGACCCGGTGGCGACCGACCCTTCGCTCGACCTGTTCAATCCGGAGAACGGCCCGCCGTACAGCGCCGAGTTCGTCGAGCGCTACCGGAAGGCACAGGTCGACCGCAACCACCGGATCACCGCGTGGGCCAAGGCGGAGCTGGCCCGGCTCACCGAGGCCGGCTACTACGACCGCCACTTCACCGTGCCCCGGACGTGGGCCGATCCGCGGATGGTCGACCCGGCCCTGGAGCCCACCGACCGGAAGCCGAACAGCTGCTACCGCGGCTCGGTCGAGGCCGCCAACCGGGGCGACCGCGGGATCGCCGGGGAGACGACCGTGCGCAACTGGCTCAACATGTGGAGCCTGAGCGAGTCGCCCTGCCGCGGTGAGGGCAACCTGGCCAAGATCACCGTCCCGGCGCTGGTCGTCAACCCGACCGGGGACACCGGGGTCTTCCCGAGCGACGCCGACCGGATCGCCGACGCCCTGGCGAGCGAGGACAAGACCCGCCGCGACCACGCCGGGGACCACTACTTCCTGGACCCTCCGGGCGCCCGGGACGCGGTCGCCGACACGATCGCCGGCTGGCTCGCCGCGCGCTTCGGGGGCGGGGGCGCGCGGTGACGGCGTCCGCGCCGATCGACGGCGCCCGGGGCCAGCACTGGGTCGCCCACCTGGCCCGGCACGCCCACGCCCGGCCCGCGGCGACCGCGCTGCGGTGCGGCGGGGTCTCCCACACGTGGCGCGGGCTCGCCGACCGGGTGCTGCGGATCGGCCGCGGACTCGCGCGGCTGGGCATCGGTGCCGGCGACCGGGTCGCCTTCGTGATGGGCAACGGGACCGAGTACGTCGAATCGCTCCTGGCGGTCAGCGCCGCCGGTGCGATCGGGGTGCCGGTGAACCCCCGGCTGGCCACCGCCGAGGTGGCCTTCATCCTCCGCGACTCCGGCGCCTCCCTGGTGATCACCGACGGCGCCTTCCACCGGCTGGCCGCCGGCGCGGCCGAGGAGGACGGCGTCCAGGTGGTGGACGTCTCCGGGCAGGCGGGGCGGCCCTACGCGGACCTGCTCGACGGCCCCGCCGCGGACTCGCCCGCCGGCGAGCTGGCGGCGATCACCGTGGACGAGTCCGCGCCGGCGCTGATCATGTACACCTCCGGCACGACCGGGCGTCCCAAGGGCGCGGTGCTCACCCACCGGAACCTGCTCGCCCAGAGCCAGACCAACCTGGTCGCCTTCCGCTTCGAGATGTACGACGAGGTCTACCTCTGCGCCTCGCCGATCTTCCACATCGGCGCCATCGGAGGTCTGGCCCCGGCGCTGCTCGTCGGCGCCTCGGTGGTCGTGATGCCCACCGGCGCGTTCGATGCGGGCGAGCACCTCGACGCGATGGCCGGGCACCGGGTCACCTCCACCTTCCTGGTGCCCACCCAGTGGCAGGCCCTCGTCGCCGAGCAGCGGCGGCGGCCTCGCGACCTGTCGCGCCTGCGCGTCGCCGCGTGGGGGGCCGCCCCGGCCACCGACACGCTCCTGCGGGAGATGGGCGAGGTGTTCGGCGACGCCGACCTGCTCGCCCTCTTCGGCCAGACCGAGATGTCACCGGTCACCTGCGTGCTGGAGGGCAAGGACGCCCGCCGGAAGCTGGGCTCGGTGGGACGGCCGGCGCCGGGCGTGTGGGCGCGCGTGGTCGACACCGCGATGAACGACGTTCCCCCCGGCGGGATCGGCGAGATCGTCTACCGGGGGCCGGGCCTGACGGCGGGCTACTGGAACCTGCCCGAGGCGACCGCCGAGGCCTTCGCCGGAGGCTGGTTCCACTCCGGTGACCTGGTCCGGGTCGATGACGAGGGGTTCGTCTACGTCGTCGACCGGCTCAAGGACATGATCATCAGCGGCGGCGAGAACGTCTACTGCGCCGAGGTGGAGAACGTGCTCGCCGCGCACCCCGACGTCGGGGAAGTGGCGGTGGTGGGCCGGCCGCATCTAAAATGGGGGGAGACTCCGGTCGCGGTGGTCGCGCCGGTCCCCGGACGGCCGGCGCCGTCGCTCCAGGAGCTGCGCGACTACGCCCGGCGCAGGCTTGCCCCGTACAAGCTGCCGACCGGCATCGAGGTGGTCGAGCGGCTCCCCCGCAACGCGTCGGGGAAAGTACTCAAGTTCGAGCTGCGAGATGGAAGGACCGATGACCGCGTCCCCGGATAAGGTCCGCTGGGTGAACAACCCCTCTCCGGCCCAGCCTCGCAAGCCGCAGTATCCGATCGAGTCGGTCGACAACGCGCTGCGCATCCTGCTGCTGCTGGGCGAGCGCAAGAGCCTCCGCCTCACCGAGGTGAGCGAGTACCTCTCGGTCGCGTCGTCCACCGCGCACCGGGTGCTGGCCATGCTGCAGTACCGGGGGTTCGTCCGCCAGTCGAACAGCTCGCGGGCCTACGAGCCCGGCCCCGCGCTCACCGAGATCGCCTTCTCGGTGCTGCGGCAGATCGACGTCCGCGAGCAGGTCCGCCCGCTGCTGGACGAGCTCGCCAAGCACTACGGCGAGACCGTCCATCTCGCCCGCCTCGACGGCTCGCTGGTGTCCTTCGTCGACGCCGTGGAGAGCAGCCGCGCCGTGCGGGTCGGCTCGCGGATGGGCAAGACCCTCCCGGCCCACGCCTCGGCGTCCGGCAAGGTGCTGCTGTCGCTGCTGCCGGACGAGGCCGTGGTCGCGCTCTATCCGCGGGAGGAACTGGAGCCGCTCACCCCGCACACCCACTCCACTCGGACCGCGCTCCTGGAGGACCTGGACCGCATCCGGAAGCGGGGCTACGCCACCGGGCTGCAGGAGAGCGAGGACGGGGTCATCGCGGTAGCCGTGCCGCTCGGCACCTATGCGGGCGCCCGGTACGCGGTGAGCATCTCGGCGCCCAGCCACCGCAAGGACGAGTTCACCGAGGTCGCCGTGGCCGAAAACCTGCTGCGCTTCGCCGAGCAGAGCCGCAGCTTCTTCTCCTGAGACTTCTTCTCCTGCGCCGGTGCCCGGCCGGGGGCGTCGCCCCGAGCGGGCACCGGGTCCAGAGCCTCGGTGCGCGGGCCGGCCTCGGTGTGCGGGCCGGCCTCGGCGCTCAGGCCGCGAGGACGGCTTCGAGCTTGCTGCGGTCGAAGTACTCCTCGATCCGCCGGATCCTGCCGTCCTCGACGTAGACGCGGAGGACCGCCGGGATCGACGCCGACCGCCCGTTGCGCTCGACCTCGATCACGTGCTGGCGGAGGAAGCCGTCCTCCAGCGCGGTGTGCCGCGGCTGGGCGTAACCGAACTTGTCGTAGCGCTGGGCGATGCCGCCCAGCGTCGCGAGGTTCTGCTCTTTGGACTGGTCGACGTCGTCATAGTTGTGCCAGACGGTGACGTCGTCGTGGTAGAGGGCGGAGACGGCCTCGATGTCGCCGGCTTCCACCAGCCCGAAGAACCGCTCGGCGTAGTCCAGCATCGACTGCGCGCCGCTCATGCCGACGCCCCCTCGGTGGCCGGGACGCCCGCGGCGGTCATCGGCGCCAGGTTGACGTCGTCCTCGTTCAGCTCGCGCGTCCACGCGGCGAACTCCAGCAGCACGCCGTCCGGGTCGAAGAAGTACATCGAGCGGACGAAGACGCCCTCGTGGAACGTCTCCGCGACACCGCGCGGGCTGTCGTCGTGCTCGAGGACGGGCCCCGTCTCAACGCCCTTGGCGTCGAGCTTGGCCTTGTACTCGTCGAACTTGTCGAGCGGGATCTTGAAGGCGACGTGGTTCATCGAGGCATGGGCCGTGGCGATGTCCCCGAGGCCGGGCAGCACCGCGGAGGAGGCGATGCCGGGGGCCCGCTTCGGCGCGTCGGGGAACCAGAAGAAGGCCAGGAACTGGTCGCCGCCCATGTCGAAGAAGAAGTGCTGCCCTCCGTTGGGCAGCCTGATCGTCTTTCTCAGCTTCATGCCGAGGACGTTGGTGTAGAAGTCGACGGTGCGCTCCATGTCCTCGCAGACCAGCGCGAGGTGGCAGAGCCCTTGGAGCTCGAACTCAGGGTTGGCCTCCATGGTGTCCCTCCTGTCAGGCGATCCGCCGCCACGCTACCGGAAGTAGTTTCTGGACACCAGACTTTTCCCCAAAAGGTCTAAACAATTAGGCTGGTCAGCCGTGCCCGCGCTCCAGATCCACGGCGTACTCGAACCGTTCGGCGGGGTGCACCGAGACCGTGATCTCGAAGGGGTCCCCGGCGCGGTCCAGGTAGCGGCGCGTCATCCGCAGCACCGGCGAACCGGCCGCGGTGTGCAGCAGGTCGACCATGGCGTCCGGGACCGTCGCCGCCCGCATCCGCTGCTCGATGGTGTGCACGGTGCGTCCGGTCGCCTGCTCGACCATGTCCGAGATCAACCGCTTGGGGTCGAGCACCTGGTCGCCGACGACCTCGGCGATGCCGGGCTCGAGGTAGACGTCGGTGCAGCACAGCGGCCAGCCGTCGTCGGCGGGGTCGATGCGCAGCATCCGGATCTTGGTCCAGCGCTGCCCGGGCCGGCAGCCGAGGACGCGGGCGTCGGCCTCGTCGACCACCACATCGGCGATCGACAGCACCTGGCGGTCCGTCTCCACGGAGTACTGCATCAGCTCGTCCACCGAGTGCAGCGACCGGGCGAAGATCGAGTGCGGCCTCAGCCGCTCGACGCAGGTACCGCGCCGGGGCCGGCGGGAGACCAGTCCCAGCTCCTCCACGATGTCGAGCGCGGCCCGCATCGTGCCCCGGCTCACGTCGAACTCCGCCGCCAGGTCCACCTCGGGCGCTAACCGGCCGCCGATCGGCCAGCGCTCCGACTGGATCTGCCGGACCAGCTCCTCGGCGACTTCCTCGTACCGCTTCACGGCCCTCTCCCGTCCTCCGGTCCCGGCCGGCCCTCACACGGGTGCCGTGGAGGTACCGCTTCCATTAGTCTAGACAATTCGATCGGTCTGGATCAGAGGTTGGGGTCATGCGCATCACCGACGTCCGCGAGGTCGCGGTCCCCCTCCGCGGGGACATCAAGAACTCCGTGGTGAACTTCGCCGCGCACACCGTCTCCCTGGTGGCCGTGCGGACCGACGTACGGCGGAACGGGGCTCCGCTCACCGGCATCGCGTTCAACTCGATCGGGCGCCATGCCCAGGGCGGGATCCTCCGCGACCGGATGATCCCGCGGCTGCTGGCCGCCGACCCCGGCACCCTGCTCGACCCGTCGAGCGGGCTGCTGTCCCCCGCCCGGGTGCTCCAGTGCGCCATGCGGGACGAGAAGCCCGGCGGCCACGGCGACCGCGCCGCGGCGGCCGGCGCCGTCGAACTCGCGGTGTGGGACCTGCTGGCCAAGTACCACGACGAGCCGGCCCACGCCGTCATCGCGCGAGCCTTCGGCCGGGAGCCCGCGCCCACCGGCACGCCGGTCTACGCCGCGGGCGGCTACTACCACCCCGACGACTCCCTGGACCGGCTCCGCACCGAGCTCACCGGCTACGCCGACCAGGGCTACCGCATGGTCAAGATCAAGATCGGCGGCGCGGCGCTCCCCGACGACCTGGCCCGGGTCGAGACCGCCGTCGAGGTGATCGGCGGCGGGGACGGGGTGGCCGTCGACGCCAACGGGCGCTTCGACCGCGACCAGGCCCTGGACTACGCCGCGGCCCTGGCCGGTCTCGGCCTGCGCTGGTACGAGGAGGCGGCCGATCCGCTCGACTACGCCCTGAACCGGGAACTGGCGGAGGTCTATCCCGGAGCCATCGCCACCGGCGAGAACCTCTTCTCCGTCCAGGACGTGCGCAACCTGCTCAGCTACGGCGGAGTGCGGCCCGACCGGGACGTCTTCCAGATGGACGCCGGCCTCAGCTACGGGCTGACCGAGTACGCCCGCATGATCGAGGCCATGGAGTCGCGCGGCGTCGACCGGGCCCAGGCGTTCCCGCACGGCGGGCACCTGATCAACCTGCACATCGTGACCGGGCTGGGGCTGGGCGGCTGCGAGGCCTATCCCGGGGTCTTCGAGCCCTTCGGCGGCTACAGTCCGGACTGCCGGCTCTCCGACGGCCTGATCCACCCGGGCCAGGCCCCCGGGTTCGGTCTCGAGGCCAAGCCCGGCCTCGGCGACGAGATCGCCGGCCTCCTCAAGGACCTGAACTGATGGCGCGAGGATCGGGGACGATGAAGATCTGCGTCGTCGGCTGCGGGGCCATGGGCTCGGTGTACGCCGCGCGCCTGGGCCGGGCGGGCCACGAGGTGTCGGTGGTCGACGCGTGGCAGGCCCACGTCGAGGCCATCGCCCGCGACGGGCTGCACGTCAGCGGACCCGACGGGGAGTTCCGCACCGCGGTCGCGGCCCACACCACCGCTCCCGCCGACCCCGTCGACCTCGTGGTGCTCGCCGTCAAGGCCGCCGACGTGCCCGCCGCCGCAGCCGGGCTCGCACCGCTGCTGCGGCCGGGGACGACCGTCCTGACCATCCAGAACGGCCTCGGCTCGGCCGATGCCGTGGCCGACGCGGTAGGGGCCGAACGCCTGGCCATCGGGATCGCCAGCGGATTCGGCGCCGGCCTGCGCGGGCCGGGCCGGGTCCACCACAACGCGATGCGGGCCCTGCGGTTCGGCGCCCACAGCTCCCTGGCCCCCGCGCGGGTCGAGGCGGTGGCCGCGGCCTGGCGGGCGGCCGGGTTCGACGCGGCGGCCGTGGACGACGTCATCGCGATGCAATGGGAGAAGCTCATCTGCAACGTGGCCTACAGCGCCCCGTGCGCCCTGACCGGGCTGACCGTGGGCGAGGTCCGCGACCACCCCGAGCTGTCCCGGACAAGCCAGGCCGCGGCGACCGAGGCATGGGAGACCGCCCTGGCGCGCGGGGTGGCCATCGACGTCCCGGACCCCGTCGGCCTGGTGCGCGAGTTCGCCGCCCGGATGCCCGGCGCCAAGCCGTCGGCGCTGCTGGACCACGAGGCCCGCCGGACCAGCGAGATCGACGTGATCAACGGCGCGGTGCCGCGGGAGGCCGCCAAGGTGGGCCGCACGGCACCGGTCAACCAGGCGCTGACCGCCCTCGCCCGCCACCGCGAGGCCGCCTGGCGGCGGTGACCCGCCCGTCCGGCCGGATGCCCGTCGGGCCGGATGCCCTCTCCGGGCGAGGACATCTGCGGTGCCTCTTGCCGGGGGCGGATGCCGGGCGCAGAATTGCTTAGGTTAGCTTTGCCTAAAAGGCTTGCCTGAGATCTGTGCCATCCGGAGGAGTGCGGCGATGCTACTGGGCAACTTCCTCATCGGTCTGCGGGAGGGGCTCGAGGCCGCCCTGGTCGTGAGCATCCTGATCGCCTACCTGGTGAAGACCGGCAACCGCCGCGCCCTCGTCCCCGTCTGGACGGGGATCGGCGTCGCCGTCGCCCTCTCGTTCGGGTTCGGCATCGCGCTCAGCGCCGCCTCCTCGGAGATGCAGTTCAAGACGCAGGAGCTGTTCGGCGGCATCCTGTCGATCATCGCGGTGGGGCTCGTCACCTGGATGGTCTTCTGGATGCGCAAGACCGCCCGGTTCATGAAGGCGGAACTGGAGGGGAAGCTGGAGGGCGCGCTGAACGTCGGGCCGCTCGCCCTCGCCGCCGTCGCGTTCCTCGCCGTCGGGCGGGAGGGCCTGGAGACCGCGCTGTTCCTGTGGACGAACATCTCCAACTCCTCGGGCGGCTCCACCGAGCCGATCGTCGGCGCGTTCCTCGGCCTCGCCGTCGCGGTCGCGCTCGGCTACCTGCTCTACCGCGGCGGCCTCAAGATCAACCTGAAGCGGTTCTTCACCTGGACGGGCGCCGCGCTCATCGTCGTCGCCGCGGGCGTGTTCGGCTACGGCTTCCACGACCTGCAGGAGGCCGAGGTCTTCCCGGGCCTGAACGCGGTGGCGCTGGAGCCGCACGTGTTCTTCGCCAAGTTCGGCGGCGCGGGCGACTGGATGCAGACGGTGTTCCAGGGCGTCCTGAACGTCACCCCGCAGATCACCTGGCTGCAGCTGGTCATGTGGGCGGCCTACCTGGTCCCGGTGATGTTCCTGTTCCTGCGCGACCCGTCCACGCCCAGGCCCGCGCCGGCCAAGGCGACGGAGCCCGCCGCCACGTCCTGAGGGGACCTACAGGTCGGGCAGCGGGTCGCGGGGCAGGCTGTCGCGGGCGAAGATCTCGGCGTCGGCGGCGTTGACGACCGGGACGTACTCGTCGTCCACCTCGAACACGGCGCCGGCGAACTCGAACGACGCGCCGGCGCCGGTCTCCACCGGCCCGATCCGGGTGCCGCGCGGGTAGCTGCCCCAGATCGTCTTCGGGGCGCTGCGGCTCACCGCACCGGTGCTGATCACCGCGACCTGGTCGTCGGTGACGACGAAGATGAAGCCCGCGCCGCCGCCGTAGGCCATCGCGGGGAAGATGTAGCGGATCTCCCCGTCGATCCCGAGGAACTCCCGGGAGCGCTCGCGGAGCGGGCGTGGGACCGGCATGGCTGTTGAGGCACCTCCCCCGGGGGCGGAACACGGCTGCCGTGACAATCATGCACCGCCCCGGCGGAGCGTGACCAGAGTCAGACCGACGCCAGCGCCGCCGTCGGCGGCAGCCGCGCGGCGCGCACCGCCGGGTACAGCCCGGCGGCCGTCCCGATCACCAGCGTCGCTGCGAGCGCGCCGCCGAGCGCCCACACCGGCACGACGGGCGGCCACCCCTTCCACAGCGCGAACCCGGCGGTGACGGCGGTGCCGAGCACCGTCCCGGCGGCGCCGCCGAACGCCGACAGCAGCAGCGACTCGGCGAGGAACTGGGTGCGGACCTGCCCGCGGGTCGCGCCGAGCGAGCGGCGCAGCCCGATCTCGCGGCGCCGCTCCAGCACCGAGATCACCATCGTGTTCGCGACGCCGACCCCGCCGACCAGCAGCGCGACCGCGCCGAGCCCGAGCAGCAGCCCGGTGAACGCGCCGGCCGCCGCGGCCCTGGCCTCCAGCGCGTCCGAGGGGCGGCTGACCGCGACCTCCTCGGGGTGCTCGGGGCTGACCGTCCGGGCGAGGACGTCCCGGACGTCGTTCACGGACGCGTCGGTGGAGCGCTCGTAGATCGTGGTCGGGTGCCCGTCGAAGCCGAGGTAGCGGCGGGCCGCGCCCCAGCCGACGAGCGCGGACCGGTCGATCTCCGGCGCCAGCTCGGCGGGCCGAAGCACCCCGAGCACGACGAACCACCGTCCGCCGATCCACACCCTTCCCTGCTCCACGCCCAGCCGTTTCGCGGCCTCGGAGCCGAGCACGACGCCGGGATAGCGCCCCGTCGCGGCGTTGAGCCAGCCGCCGCTCGCGGTCTCCACGCCGAGCGTGCCGAGCAGCTCCGTCGTGGCGGCCTGCACGGCGATGCCCTGGGTGACCTCCGCGGGGATCTTGTCGGTCCGGCGGACGGTCGCGTCCACCGACCCCGTGGCGCCGACGGCGGTGACCGGCCCGATGCGCCGCACCATCTCCGGCGCCGTCTCGGGCAGCTCCGCCTTGTCCCCGAACAGGGTGTCGCCGGGTTTGGCGGTCAGCAGGTTGGTGCCAAGCCGGTCGAGGCGCCGCAGCAGGTCCTCCCTGCTGGACGAGGAGATCCCGATGACCGCGACCATCGTCGCGATCCCGATCGCGATGCCGAGCGCGGACAGCACGACCCGCGTCGGCCGGGCCCGCAGTCCGCCGAGACCGACGCGGAGCACGTCGTTCGCCCCGAGCTTCGCGGGCGCGAGCGCCGTCTTCATCGGCTGCCCACCTCCGCCCGCTCGTCCGCGACGATCAGCCCGTCCCGGACCCGCACCTGTCGCGGCGCCCGATCGGCCACCTCCAGATCGTGCGTGATGATCGCGACGGTGGTGCCGGCGCGGTTCAGCTCGTCCAGCAGGCCGAGCACCTCGGCGCCCGCCGCCGAGTCGAGGTTGCCGGTGGGCTCGTCGGCGAGGAGCAGGTCCGGCTCCCCCACCACGGCCCGCGCGACCGCGACCCGCTGCTGCTCGCCGCCCGACAGCTGGTGCGGCCGGTGCCCGACCCGGTTGCCGAGCCCGACGCGTTCGAGCGCGACCCGAGCCCGCTCCCGCCGCTCTTTCAACTTCTCGCCCCCGTACAGCAGCCCGTCGGCGACGTTGTCGAGCGCGCTCACGCCCCCCGCCAGGTGGAACTGCTGGAACACGAACCCGAGATGCCGCGCCCGCAGCGCCGACAGCTCCCGGTCACCGAGCGCGCCGACCTCGTGCCCGGCGACCCGCACGCTGCCCCCGGTCGGCCGGTCGAGCGTCCCGATCATGTGCAGCAGCGTCGACTTGCCCGACCCGGACGGCCCGACGATCGCGACCATCTCCCCCGGCGCGACCACCAGGTCGACACCCTTCAGCGCGGCGACACCGCCCGCGTACTCCTTGGTCACCCCGGCCAGCTCGACGATGTCGTCGCCGGGTACGTCCATGCCCAGCGCGTTCATTCGGCGGGCACCCCGACCTTCGCGCCTTCGCGCACACCGGTGACCTCGACCCGACCGCCACCGAAAGCCCCGACCTCCACGGGGACGAGACGCCGCCCGGTTTCGTCGACGACCTCGACGCCGAAGCCGCCCTCCCGAAGTGCCAGCAGCGCCTCCACCGGCACCGACAGGACGTCCTTCTTCCGCTCGCTCTCCAGCTCGACGCTGACCGGCGCCTCGTCCAGCCGTCCCGTCTCGGCGCCGCCGATCGAGATGTCGACGCCGACCGTGGTCTTCTTCTCCTGCCCCGACCCGGTGCTCTCGGCGACACCGCTGACCTCAGCGATCTTCCCCCTGACGGTCTTGCCGCCGGGAAGCTCCACCGAGACCTCGGCGCCTTCCTTCGCGAGATCCTGCTTGTCGGCGTCGAGATCGACATGGACGACCCGCTTCGTCCCGGCCACCGCCAGCACAGGCTGCCCCTGCCCGACTCGCTTCCCCTCGGGAGCCTTGACCTCCCTGACCCGCACGGCCCCGCCGAGGAAGACGACCTGGCTCGCGTCGACCGTGCCGCTCTGCGCGAGCCCCCGATCGTCTTGCCAGTCCTGGACCGCCGCCTCGGTCGCGCCGGTGAACTCGTCGTCCACGGTCATGCCGCCGTACCCGAGCGCCCGCAGGTTCTGTTCGAGCTGCCGGACGTCCTTGCCCGACATGCCGTCCCTCAACGTCCGGTACATGGGGCTGCCGCCGTACATCAGCGTGACCGGTTTGCCCGCCACCTTGAGCAGCGTCCCGCCTCGCTTGACCGTCGCGCCCTGCTTCGGCGCCCAAGTCACCACACCGGACGCACCCGTCCACACCTCCCGGACGTCGTCGTAGGTGAGCTTGCCGTCCACCGTCTCGGTATCGACGAGATCTCCCCTGCTCACAACGGCAGTGCCCAGCCTGACCCCATGCGCGCTGGTCGCCTCCCCATCGCCCGCCGTCCACGCCAGCACGCTCCCGCCGCCGACGACCACGACGACGGCGACTCCGCCGGCGACGGCGATCCGCCTCACTGTCCGAACCCCGGCATGACGCCCTTGCACGCCTCCCGCGCCTTCTGCAGCGCGCCCGGGTCGATGTCCCCGGTCGGCAGCTTGAACTGGCCGTCCGGCCCCGGGTCGGGGATGTCCACCCCGTGCTCGCGCATGCACTGCGCGAGCTTCACGAACTGATCGCGCACCTTCGGGTCCTTCAGGTCGGGCATCTTCCCGCCCGCCTGCAACCACTGTCGGCACTTCTCCAGCGCGTCCTGCAGCTTGGTCCGATCGGTGCCCTTCCCGAGCCGCATGGCCCGCTGATCCCCACTACCGGGATCCGGGACATCAACCCCGTTCTCCCGCATGCACTGCGCGAACTTAAGCTGTGCGTCCTCCGCCGAAAGCGACGCACTGGGCGAAGCCGACGCGGAAGCCTTCCCCGCCGCCCCACCAGCAGAGGCGACCCGGCCCCCACCGTCGTCACTCCCGCACGCAGAAAGCCCCAAGACCAGCGGCAAGACCACCCCGGCCACCCACACTCGATTCCCCATCTCGTCCTCTCCGCCGAGACAACGCGCCCCAGCGAAAAGCCATGAGACCGCCCTCCGGGTTAAACCCGCATTAGCCGTGGCGACTCTGAGCGGCACAGTCGCAGCCGCGCCGAAGTGGAGCGGAGAGGATGTCGAGAGCGGTCTATCGGCTCCGTCTCACGGGTAGATGCCGGCCAACGTGGCCGTAGCAAGACAGGGAGGGTCAGCGTGGCGATCCAGCGGATGGACAACGTCCTCATTGTCGTCGACGATCTTGAGGCGGTCATCGCCTTCTTCGTCGAACTCGGCATGGAACTGGAGGGAAAGGGGCCGATTGAAGGGAGGTGGGCGGAGCGTGTCATCGGGCTTGAGGACGTCCGTCAAGACGTCGCCATGCTGCGGATCCCGGACGGCCACGGACGAGTCGAGCTGGCAAAGTTCCACAGGCCGAGGGCCATCCACCCCGAGCCGAAGGACGCACCGGCGAACACGCTGGGCATTCGCCGCATCATGTTCGCGGTTGACGACATCGAGGACGTTATCGCCCGCCTGCGCACGCACGGCGCCGAACTCGTGGGCGAGCTGGAGCAGTACGAGAACCTCTATCGCCTCTGCTACGTGCGCGGTCCTGAGGGCATCATCGTGGGACTCGCCGAGCAACTCGACTGAAAGCTACCAAAGGGATCTTTAGCTTCCATAGGTGGTGCGGGACAGACTCGGCAACCCATGTCCCGTCGGCGGCCTGCCGGTTTCGTCGGACCGTCGGTGGCGTCAATCCCTTCAGGCTGAATAGCTACTTCCTGTGTCGATTCGCGGGAAGCAACGGCCGAGCCCGTGTCTGACGGGCTCGACTGAGGTCGTCTTCCGGGGCTAGGCGGAGCGGATGGCCTGCATGAACGTGGCCCACTCGCGGGAGGTGAATTCGAGGGTTGGGCCTGCGGCGCCCTGCTTGGTGTCACGTACGCCGATGGCGCCCTGGGGGGAGCGACCAACTTCGACACAGTCGGAGTCCGGCACGCTGTGGGACGACTTGCGCCAGTCGTTGTACTGCTGCTTCACGTTACGGGCCTGCCTGTTCGCTCAGCCGGTCGGCCGTGTCCGTCAGAAGAGAGAGCCTCTCCAAGGCGGCAGTGCGGCCTGCCGGAGACGGTCATGTGGACGTTCATACTCTGCCGCCTTGTCCGGGGGTTGGCATGGGAGGCGCAATGGCGTACGCACGCCGAATGATCAGAAAGTCGTCGACTCCGACGGCGGTTCCGTCTTTGCGGCCATGGACTCGGCCCGCCCTCATCACTGCACGGCTGAGCCCGTGCCTGACGGGCTCGACTGAGGTCGTCTTCCAGGGCTAGGCGGAGCGGATGGCCTGCATGAACGTGGCCCACTCGCGGGAGGTGAATTCGAGGGTTGGGCCTGCGGCGCCCTGCTTGGTGTCACGTACGCCGATGGCGCCCTGGGGGGAGCGACCAACTTCGACGCACTCAGTGTCTGGATTGCTGTAGCTGGACTTACGCCAGTTGCTGTACTGCTGCTTCACGTGTCGTGTCCTGCCTGTTCACTCAGCCGATCGGCGGTGCCCGCAAGAAGCGAAAGACTCTCGAGCGCGGGGAGCGTGGCTTCTCGGAGGCGGCCGTGGAGACGCTCATATTTTGCCACCTCTTCGGGGGTCGTGTGTATGAGGTCCGTGTTTGTGTTCTCCGCCACGACCATCGGTTGATCAACAGGGTCGGGAAACGTGTAGATCATGTATGTCGACGGTGGCAGACGGCCGGGTGAGAGCCGTGCGTCCAGTGGGAGTACCAGAAGGGTGAAGCGAGGCTGACGAGATACCACGTCAACCATGTGTCGGAGCTGCGCCGCCATCGTCTCCGCAGGGACAGCGAGGCGCTTCAGTACGAACTCATCGAGGATGATCTCCGCCATCGGGCCGGAGGTCTGGAAGAAGGTTTCCTGCCGTTGAAGACGAGCCTGAATCGTGCGCGCTGGTACGTAGCTGATCCCTGACCCTTCCGCAAGGTCCAGATCGATGAGTGCCTGAAGGAACTCTGGTGTCTGCACGAGACCGGGAATCGACATCTGGTTATAGCCGTGGATGGTCGCTGCGCCCGACTCAAGGTCGGCGTACATGCGCTGGCGGGCGCCCATGGCGTCGCCGTAGGAGTCCCACCAGCCGCGGTCGGAGGCGTCACAGGCGATCTTGAGGATCTCGTTGAACTTCTCGCCGGTGACGCCGAGGATTTTCATGATCTTGATGATGTCCCGGACGTCGGGGCGGCAGCGAGCGTTCTCCAGTTTGGACACCGTCATGCGGGAGCGGTAGATCTGGCCGGCCAACTCGTCGGCGGTCATGCCGCTCTGCTCGCGGAGGGTCCGCAACTCCGTGGCAAGGCGGCGTCGGCGGACGAACGGGCTGGTCACCGGGAACCTCCTGGGGCGGCCGGGGGTGGCGCTGACCGGGGGAGCCAGCGCGTCAACTCTGTGTTATCACTTGATTCCTGAGCGTGTCAGCGACTGGCGGCCCACTCGAACACGAAAGTGAGATCTCCCCGTGCGGCTTGGTGGCGTTCCGGATATGAATGCTCGCTGGTGGAACAGTTCGTTCGGTTTACGTAAACGGGGCGAACGTTCGGACCGGGCGTGTGCCGAGGTATCCGGCGCTGCCGGTGGCGGTCCTCAGCGCGCGCTTGGCCCGGTAGCGGCTCTTCCTGGGGGCCTGATGGGGGGCGTGAGTAGGATCTCGGGAATGTCGCGCGTGATCTCCCGGGAGCCGGATCGGCTGGTCTTGTTCACCGATGCGGTGGTGGCCATCGCCGGGACGCTGCTGGTTCTGCCGTTGGTCGATGTGGTGCCCGAGGTGGTCGGGGAGCATGGGCGGTCAAGCGAGGTCTTTACCGGGCATCAGGCGCAGATCTGGAGTTTTCTGCTCAGTTTCGCGGTGATCTTGCGGCTGTGGTTCGCGCACCATCAGTTGTTCGAGCACATCCGGGGCTATACGCGGGCGCTGATGGTGTGGAACGCGGGATGGCTGCTGGCGATCGTGGTCCTGCCGTTCTCCACGGAGATGGTCGGGGCGTACCCGTCGGACGACCGCTTCACCCTGCTGTTCTACCTCGGCAACGTCCTCGCGGCGACCGCGTGCCAGGCCGTGGTGGCGCTCCTCGCGTACCGCGATGCGGAGGTCGCTTCGGAATCGGACCCTCCCCCGGTCGAATCGGTCCGGGGCAGCCTTTCCACCGTGCTCCTGCTCGCCGTGGGGCTTGCCGTGGTCGCGGCCGTCCCGAGCGCTTCCTACTTCGTGCTGCTGCTCCTGTTCCTGGAGCCGCTGGTCAGTAGGTTCTGGGCGTTCGTCGGCGTCTGACCGCCTCGGTCCCCTGGCGGAGATTTCTTCTTCCGTTGATAAAGCCGGGGTGCGGAGTGTGGCCTCACGGTGGATTACTTCGTGTGCGCGGTGCGTCATAATCCCGGCGTGTCCAGTGCTCCGCCGTTGAACGAGGACTTCCGGCTGGTCGAGGCGCTCATGGCGCAGCGGCCGGGGGCGGTCGGCCATGTCTACAACGTGTACGGGCCCGAGCTGGTCGAGTACGCAGAGGGGCTGCTCGGCGGGCATGAGCGGGCGGTCGAGGCCGTCCGGGAGGCGCTGCTCGCGTTGCGGGACGCGGACGTGCCCGATGCGGGGACGTTCCGGGACTGGCTCTACGAGCTGGTGCGCGACCAGTGCCGCGCGACGCCGGCGTGGAAGCGGGGGCGGGGGCGGCTGGTGGTGATCGGGGGCGCGGCGGCGGCCGTCGCGCTGACCGGTGGGATGCTCGTGCTGTTCGAGTCGACGGAACCGGAGCCGAGGCCCTCGGCCGCACCGCCGGTGGCGATGGTCACGCCCGCGACCCCGGCACCCTCGGCCACATCCACGCCGACGCCCAAGGACAGCGTCAAGAAGGACGAGCCGAAGCCGACGAAGAAGGCCGCCGCGCCGAAGAAGTCGCGCAAGGCGCCGAGCGGGCCCGGACGGTTGTCGGTCGACGACGGGGGCTGCCACGGGGTGCGGGCGGCCGGGCTGCCGACGCGGTGCTACATCAGGCTGACGGCCGTCGGCGGGCCGGTGCGGTGGTCGGTGTCGTCGGTGCGGGACCGGGCGGGCCGCGTCAGCGCGGATGGCGGCGGGACGCTCGCGGCCGGACGGTCGGCCTCGGTCGCGGTGACGGTGCGTCCGACGGTGCTGTGCTACATCGGCGGGCGCGGCACCGGCACGGTCACGTTCGAGCCGGGCGGTACGGCGACGGTGACATACACCTGCTGGCGCCGGTAATACCGGAGATACACCGAATGCTTTACACAAAGAGGATGTTTTACTCTTCACCCTTTATGATCTTGAACGGCTGCTAGCGTCCCGGCATGTCATATGTGTACATCGTCCAGGACGAACAGCCTTCCCACCAGCATTCATTGGCCAGATACCACGCGAACAAGAGGAAATTTCACCCTTTCCGGCGTGGTTCCTTCGCGCTGTTCCGGCGCGGGACGAAACGCCATGCCCGCTGGCGTGCCGGAGACGGGGCACTGGACGCGCTGAAGCCCGCGATCGAGGACCTGAGCGCGGCGGTGTGGGGACGTGGCAAGAACAACTCCGGTATCGACCGGGAACAGCGCAGGTGGGGCCTGTACGCGAACAACCTCGGTGTCGCCCTGTTCGACGCGTACGGGCTCTCGAAGAAGCCCGGTGTGCTCGACGACTCCATCGAATACCTGCGGGCCGCGGCCGAGGCGCTGCCGGACACCGGCCCCGCGCGGGCCCGCGCGCTGGCGAACCTGATCAGCGTCCTCGACGCGCATCCGGGCTCGTCGCGGGCCGGGCGTGAGCTCCCCGACCCGCAGGAGCTGCGGCGCGAGCTGAGCATGATCACTGCGGCGCCGGTGCACGAGCGGCTCGCCGCCGCCGCGTCGTGGGGCTACTCGGCCGCGGAGGCTTCGGGGCCCGCCGAAGGGCTGGCCGGCCTGGCGACGGCCGTCGAACTGCTGCCGCAGGCCGCATGGTGGGGGTACGGCCGGACGGAGCGCGCTGAACTGCTCGCCGGCCACACCGGCCTCGCCACCGACGCCGCTGCGTGCGCGATGGCCTCCGGCCGTCCCGCGCGGGCCCTGGAACTGCTCGAAGGCGGCCGTGCCGTCCTGTGGACGCAACTGCTGAAGACCCGCGGCGACCGGAGCCGGCTCCGCGACGTCGCGCCCCGGCTGGCCAAGAAGATGGACCGGGTCGCCCTCGCCCTGGAGAACGACGGCGGCATGTCCACCGATGCCCGGGTGGCGCTGGTGAAGCGGTGGTCCCGGCTGGACGGCCGGGCGAACGCCAAACTCCAGCGGGACTGGAGCAGGCTCGCCGAGCGTGCGCAGCGGCTGGTACCGGACGGCTCATTCACCACGCCCGTCTACACCGCCGATATCGGGCCGGCCGGCGCAGAGGGCCCGGTGGTCGTCGTCATCGTCAGCCGCCTGTCCTGCGGCGCCCTCGTTGTGCACGATCGCGACGCCGAACCACTGCCGGTGGAATTGCCCGACCTCGACTTCGACGACGCCCACACCCGTGCGCAGCGGTACATGACCGCGCTGGCCGAAGGCGAAGGCCGGGAACGCGAAGACGTCATCGGCGAGACCCTCGACTGGCTCTGGCGGGTCATCACCTCCCCCGTGCTCGACGCGATTGGGCAAAAGGGCATCGCCGAGATCGGGGCGGACGACGCGGACCCGCCACGGCTGTGGTGGTCGGCGACCGGGCCGCTGGGCACGCTCCCGCTCCACGCCGCCGCGCCCCGCGAGAGCCGGGACGGAAGGCCCGTCCTCGACCAGGTCGTCTCCTCGTACGCGCCCGCCCTGCCGATCCTGGTCCACGCGCGCGAGCGGCGCGACGCCGCAGCGGCCGGCGGCGCACCCGCTCCCCGGCTGCTGTACGTGGGCGAGGACCGCGGCCCCGGGCAGGCGGCACTCCCCGGTGCCGCCAGGACGCGCGCCCTCATCGAGCGGCTCGTCCCCGAAGACCGCCGCACCATGCTCACCGGGGGTGCGGCCATCCGCGAGTCGGTCGAGGCGCAACTGCCCCGGCACACGTGGACGCATTTCGACTGCCATGGCGTCCAGGACTTGGAGGTTCCGTTCGAAAGCGGCCTCGTCCTGCGCGACGGGTTCTTGACCGTCTCCGATCTGACGAGGCTGCGCAACGAGCGGGCCGAGTTCGCCTTCCTGGGCGCCTGCGTGACGGCGGCCATCGGCACCGCGCTGCCCGACGAGGTCATCACCCTGACGTCGGCGTTGCAGTGCGCGGGATATCCGGCCGTCATCGGCACCCTGTCATCGGTGCCGGACAGCACCACGGCGCGCATCGCCCAGTCGGTCTACACGGATCTGACCGGTTCCGGCGGTATGGCGGCGACCGGCAGCGCCCACGCGCTGAACAACGCCGTCCGGGAAGAACGCACGCGCCGCCCCCATCACCCGAGCGCCTGGGTGTCGTTCCTTCATCTCGGGCTGTGAGCGGCGGCCGTCCTGGGGCCCGGCGAAGTGACCGTCAGCGTCCGGCCGTGGAACGCAGCCGACGCGGAACGGACGCGCCCAGTACCCCCGCGACGAAGCCGGCACCGGCGCCCAGCAGCGCCCAGCCGGGGCCGGCCGCGGCACCCCCGGCAGCGGATGCCACGACCCAGCCGAGCGACGCGCCGACACCTCCGACCGCGGCGCGCACCAGGACCTTCGGCCACCGCCGGTCCGGGACCACGACCCGCAGCACCACCAGCGAGGCGAGCAGGGCGGAGGCGCCGAGCGCGGTCACCACGGCGGGCTCGACGGGCGCGGGCAGCGGGACGTCGTACCCGAGGGACTGGATCGCCGCCAGGACCATCAGCACCGCCCCGACGACGCCGGTGAGCGCCAGGTTGACACTCTCCTGGCGGCGCTGCCGGTCGCGGAGCAGGAGCTGGTCGGCGAGCGCGCCGACCTGCCCGGCCCGCTGCGACGCCGCGTCCAGGTAGGCGATCTCGTCGTCGAGCCGCCGGCCGAACCATTCCGCCAGGCCGCGGTCGTCGGCGAAGAGGCCGCCGAGCCGGGTGCCGCCGCCGAACGCGGCCAGGTTGGCCGCCGCGATCGCGACCGTCCGCGACATCTCCCGCAGCCGCGCGGTCCGGTCGGCCAGTCCCATCGCGCGGGTCTGCAGCGACACCAGTTCCCGCGACGCGTCGATCAGTTCGGTCTCGCCGTGGCCGCGTCCGGCGGACGCCGCCGGCACGGTCGCCAGCAGCCGTCCGACGACGGCGTCGGTGTCCTCGCGGAGCCGCCGCGTCCCCTCGCCGTCGTCCCAGATCCGCAGCTGGAACCGCAGCCTGGCCGCGTTCAGCAGGTAGCCGGCCAGCGGCGGGAGCACGGCTCCCGGGCCGATCCACGTCCAATCGCTGAGATCGCGTTCGCCCTCCTGGCGGGCGATCACCACGACCCTGCGCTCCAGGCGCCGATCGTCCGGTACCGACGCCTCCCACACCATGAACCCGTCGGGGACGGCGACGCCCCGCTCCGGCCACAGGGCGGACGCCCCCGCATCAGCGGGCACGTCCGCGACGAGTTCGTCGGCGCGGACGCGGTCCGTCGCGTCCGCGCCCAGCCGCGCCACGAACATCCGCACCGTCCCGACGGTGCCCCGGGTCGGCTCCGCGAGCGCCCGCGACCACCGCGCGTCCAGCTCGGGCCAGCCGATGCCCTCCGACGGGTCGGGCTCCAGGATGACCGACAGGCAGAACACGTCGCGTTCACGCCGCAGGATCGCCTGGTACACGCCGCCGCCCGGACGCGTCCGGGCGGCCAGCACCCCGGACGACGCCGACGGCGCGTCCCAGCCCGCCGGCGGGTCCGCGTCGAGGCCGGCGACCCGGTCGGTCATGCCGAGGACGTCCTCGCACGCCCGCCACACATCGTGCAGGTACCGCCGGTCCTCGGCCCCGCTGCTTCCCTCGGCCGCGACGAACACGTGCGCGACCAGGGCCTCAGCCTGCAGCAGCATCGTCCTCCGAACCGGACGGAACCTGTGCGGAAGTCGTCTCCGTAGAGGATTCCAGCCGGTGGACGAGTTCGCCCACGCGCTCCCGGGTCGGTGGCGGAGGCGACAGCACCAGGACATCTTCGATCCGGGCCGCGCGTTCCGGGCCGGACAGTTCCAATGCGTAGACGGCGTTTCGCAGATTCGCCGGATCGGCTCCGGCCAGTGCGCCGGAGACGTCCTCCAGCCTCCGCTCCACCTGTTCCCAGCGGACGCCCGGCAGCCGCCACTCCAGCACTTCGCGCAAAATCCCGATGGCTTCGGCCTTCAGGGGCTCCTCCATGGCCACGATGATAGGGAGAACCATCCGGATCCGCCGGAAGAAAATGGTTCCGCGGCCCGCAGGCTTATCGGGGTTTAACCCCTCGGACGGCATGCTCGGCGGCATGCGTGTTCTGGTCGTTGAGGACGAGCGGGTACTTGCGGACGCCATCGCCGAGGGCCTCCACGAGGAGGCCATGGCCGTCGACGTGGTCTACGACGGCGATGACGCGCTGGAGCTGACCTCCTACAACGGGTACGACGTCGTCGTCCTCGACCGGGACCTGCCCACCGTGCACGGCGACGACGTGTGCCGGGAACTGGTGGCGCGGCGGAGCCCGGGGCGGATCCTGATGCTGACGGCCTCCGGCGACGTCGACGATCGGGTGGACGGCCTGTCGCTCGGCGCCGACGACTATCTGCCGAAGCCGTTCGTGTTCAGCGAGCTGGTCGCGCGAGTACGGGCGCTGGCGCGGAGGTCGGGGGCGCCCGTGCCGCCCGTACTGGAGCGCAGGGGTATCCGGCTCGATCCCCACCGGAGGAGAGTGGCCAGGGACGGGCGTGAGCTGCGGCTGACGAAGAAGGAGTTCGCCGTGCTGGAAGAGCTGATGCGGGCCGAAGGCGGCGTGGTGTCCGCCGAACGGCTTCTGGAGCGGGCGTGGGACGAGAACATCGACCCGTTCAGCAATATCGTCCGGGTCACGATGGCGACGCTCCGCAGGAAGCTCGGGCAGCCGCCGGTGATCGAGACGGTGACGGGCTCCGGGTACCGGCTGGAGGCGCGGTGAACAGGCCGGCCGTCGACAGGCTCAGCGTCCGGACGCGGCTGACGCTGGTGTACGGGTCGCTGTTCCTCGTCACGTCGGCAGTGCTGGTCGCGGTCACGTACCTGCTGACCGTCCGGACGATGGACACCCGGTTCTCCGCGCGCGACATCGACCCGGAGGCGCTCACGCGGCTGCGGGCCATGGCGTTCGACGGCGACATGAGCCAGCTGATGGCGTTGAAGGCCGACGCCGACCGGCAGATGGAGCAGCAGAAGCACGACGTGCTGGCGCAGCTGCTGCAGAGTTCGCTCGTCACGATGCTGGCGGTCGGCGTCCTCGCGGTGGTGATCGGCTACCTGGTGGCCGGGCGGGTGCTGCGGCCGCTGCACCGGATGACGGCGACGGCGCGGCGGCTGTCGGAGAGCAACCTGCACGAGCGGATCGCCCTGGACGGGCCGCAGGACGAGATCAAGGACCTCGCCGACACCTTCGACCGGATGCTGGACCGGCTGAACCGCGCGTTCGACGCCCAGCGGCGGTTCGTCGCGAACGCCTC
Source organism: Spirillospora sp. NPDC047418 (assembly GCF_040643275.1). NCBI lineage: Bacteria > Bacillati > Actinomycetota > Actinomycetes > Streptosporangiales > Thermomonosporaceae > Spirillospora > Spirillospora sp. NPDC047418. The sequence continues at coordinate 19,135 of NZ_JBEYTW010000069.1, read as the reverse complement.
GCACGAGCTGCGCACGCCGCTGACCATCAACCGGACGGTGCTGGAGGTCGCGCTCGCGAGCCGGAAGAGCCCGCCGGAGACGAAGGCGCTCGCGGACGTCCTGCTCGGCAACACCGCCCGGCACGAGCGGCTCATCGAGGGCCTGCTGCTGCTCGCGAAGTCCGAGCGGGAACTCGGCACCCGGACGGGCACTCCCCTGCCGGACGTGGTCCGCAGCGCGCTCGACCAGCTCGACGACCCGGCGGTCGACGTGGAGGCGCGGCTCGCGCCCGCGGTGGTGGCCGGCGATCCCGTCCTGCTGGAGCGGTGCGCGGTGAACCTGCTGGAGAACGCCGTGAAGTACAACGTGCGGGACGGCCGGGTCTGGGTCCGCACCGGGGAGCGGGACGGGGAGGCGTTCCTCCAGGTCGTCAACACCGGGCGGCCCGTCCCGGCCTACGAGGTCGCCGGGATCTTCGAGCCGTTCCGGCGGCTGCGCGCCGACCGGACGGGGTCCAGGGACGGCGCGGGGCTCGGCCTGTCGATCGTCCGGGCGGTGGTGCACGCGCACGGCGGGACGATCGAGACCGTGCCGCGCCCGGACGGCGGCCTGTCGATCACCGTCCGGCTGCCCGCGGACGCGGCCACTCCACATGCCCTTCCGGCCGCGGAGCACTCGGGCGCGCGCTGAGCCAGCGGTGCACGACCTTGCCGGTCGCGTTGCGGGGCAGCTCGGGGATGAAGTACACGTCGCGCGGCGCCGCGTACCGGGCGACCTGCGCGTGCACGTACGCGCGGACGGCGGCGGCGTCGAGCCGGGCGCCGGGCCGCAGCACGAGGTAGGCGGCGAGCCGCTGCCCCCACTCGTCGTCGGGGACGCCGGTCACCGCGGCCTCCTGGACCTCCGGGAGCCGCAGCAGCGCGTCCTCCACGTCCTTCGGCAGGACGTTCTCGCCGCCGGACACCACCATCCCGTCGCTGCGGCCCTCGACGAACAGCAGGCCGCGGTGGTCGATGTGGCCGAGGTCGCCGGTGGCGAGCAGCCCGTCGCGGACCTCCATCGGCTCGCCGCCCGTGTACCCCTCGAACAGCAGCTCGTTCGCCGCGAAGATCTGCCCGCGGGTGGAGCGGCCCACCCTGCGGCCCTCGCCGTCCACGATCGCCAGCGCGGTGTTGCGCGGCGGGCGCCCGGCGGTGCGCGGGTCGAGCCGCAGGTCGTGCGGGGTGGCGATGGACACCCACGACGCCTCGGTCGACCCGTAGACGTTGTAGAGGCAGTCGCCGAACGCGTCCATGAACCGGGTGGCGAGGTCGCCGGGGAGCGCGGCGCCGCTCACCGCGAAGACCCGCAGCGAGGACGGGTCGAAGCGGTCGCGGACCTCGGGCGCCAGCTCCAGGATCCGCTGGCACATCACCGGGACGGCGAACACGGTCGCGTCGCGGTGCGAGGTGACGGCCCGCAGCGTCTGCTCGGGGTCGAACCGGCGGTGCAGCACGACCGGCGCCCGCAGCGCCCAGGCCATCTGCAGCGCGGCGTACCCCCAGGTGTGGAACAGCGGCGCCTCGACGATCATCGTCTGCCGGGCGCGCAGCGGGATCCGGGACGTCATCGAGGCGAGCGGCCACAGGCCCGGCCGGGGCGGCCGGCGGGCGCCCTTGGGGCGTCCGGTGGTCCCGGAGCTGAGCATGATGGTGCGGCTCTGGATCTGCGGCGGCCCGGCCCCTTCCCCGGGCACGGCGGCGGCCGGCACCGAGGCGATGACCTCCTCGATGCTCGGGCCCGTCCCGGCGGCGGGGCGGGGCGCCGGGTCCGCGTCCGGTCGCGGCAGCGGCAGCGGGGGCAGCGCCGTGAGCGGGACGGGCGCGGCGAGCGGCATCCCGGCGGGCGGGCGGCGGTCGGCCCACAGCACGGTCCGGCGCAGCGCGATGGGGATGTTCGCCAGCAGCGGCGCGAACTCGGCGTCGGCGACGATGAGGGCGGGGCGCAGCTCGCCGAGCACGGCGCGGATCTGGCCCGTCCCGAAACCGGTGTTGAGCAGCACGACCTCGGCGCCGCGGCGGGAGCAGGCGACGAGCGTCAGGGCCATGCCCCGGTGGTTGCGGCACAGCACGCCGACGCGCGGGCGGGGGCCGCGCAGGGGCAGCCCGGCGGCGAGGCGGGCGGCCAGCCCGTCCAGCTCGGCGAAGGTGAGGACGCCCTCGTCGTCGATCAGCGCGGGACGGGACGGGGAGCGGACGGCGGACGAGGCGACGAGCCCGGCGAGCGTGGTGCCCCAGCGCCGCAGCGTGCCGAGCTGGCGGAGCAGCCGGCGCGGCCCGCCGCCGAACAGCAGGCCGGTGCGCAGCAGCAGGGCGGCGAGATCGCGGATATGCCCGATCCGCCGGCGCGTCCCCGGCCGGTACGCGGGCCTCGCGTGCGTCACCGTGCCTCCTCTCTCGCCACGGTACTCATCGGCCAATGCCCGAACAAGGGCACCGCGGCGTCAGTGGTTACTGACTAGTAGCATTGATGGTTACCAGCAAGTAGCCTCGCTGCCGCGGGCACTCGTGCCGCCGTCCGAAGGCAGGGGCGGCACGAGGCTCGACGACCGCCACCGAGCCCACGCAGGGAGGACATCCCGTGCCTCGCACCGCACGCGACGTCGTGTTCGTCGACGGCGTCCGCACACCGTTCGGCAAGGCCGGCCCGAAGGGCCTGTACGCGCAGACCCGCGCCGACGACATGGTCGTCCGCGCGATCCGCGAGCTGATGCGCCGCAACCCGTCCCTCCCGCCCGAGCGGGTGGACGAGGTCGCCGTCGCCGCCACCACCCAGACCGGCGACCAGGGCCTGACCATCGGGCGGTCCGCCGCCGTGCTGGCCGGGCTGCCCAAGAGCGTCCCCGGCTACGCGATCGACCGGATGTGCGCGGGCGCGATGACCGCGGTGACCACGTCCGGCGCCGGGATCTCGTTCGGCTCCTACGACGTCGTCATCGCGGGCGGCGTCGAGCACATGGGCCGGCACCCGATGGGCGAGGGCGTCGACCCGAACCCGCGCTTCCTCACCGACCGGCTCGTCGACCCGTCCGCCCTCGTCATGGGCTCGACCGCCGAGAACCTGCACGACCGGTTCCCCGGCATCACCAGGGAGCGCGCGGACGCCTACGCCGTGCGCAGCCAGCGGAAGGTCGCCGCCGCCTACGCCGCCGGGAAGATCCAGCCGGACCTCGTGCCGACCGCGATCCGCTCCGCCGAGAAAGGATGGGGCCTCGCCACCGAGGACGAGCCGCCGCGCCCCGGCACCACGCTGGACGACCTCGCCAAGCTGAAGACGCCGTTCCGGGTGCACGGCAACGTCACCGCAGGGAACGCCGCCGGCCTGAACGACGGCGCCACCGCCTGCCTGCTGGCGGCCGAGGACGTCGCCCGCGAGCTCGGCCTCACGCCGAAGATGCGGCTGATCGACTTCTCCTTCGCCGGGGTGGAGCCGGAGGTCATGGGCGTGGGGCCCGTCCCCGCGACCGAGAAGCTCCTCGCCCGCAACGCGCTGACCATGGACGACATCGGCCTCATCGAGATCAACGAGGCGTTCGCCGTGCAGGTGCTGGCGTTCCTGGAGCACTTCAAGATCGCCGACGACGACGCGCGGGTGAACCCGTGGGGCGGCGCGATCGCGCTCGGCCACCCGCTCGCCTCGTCCGGCGTCCGGCTGATGAACCAGCTCGCGCGCCAGTTCGAGGAGCGCGCCGACGTGCGTTACGGGCTGACCACGATGTGTGTGGGCATGGGCATGGGCGGAACCGTCCTCTGGGAGAACGTCAACTGGGGGGTAAGCAAGTGAGCAGCCTTCGAGAAGTATTCGCGGACGAGGTCGTCACCCACGCGTACGTGCGCGACGTGACACTTCCCTATGGCGCGGGCACGCTCGCGCTCATCACGCTCGACAACGGCCACGACCACACCAAGCCGAACACGTTCGGCCCCGGCGGCCTCGCCGAGCTGGACGCCGCCATCGACACGATCGCCGGGCGCGGCGACATCGCGGCCGTCGGCGTCACCGGCAAGCCGTTCATCTTCGCGGTCGGCGCCGACCTCAAGGGCGTCCCGCTCATCACGAGCCGGGAGGACGCGCGGGCCATCGGCAAGCTCGGCCACGACGTGTTCCGGCGGCTCGGCGAGCTGGACGTCCCGTCCTTCGCCTACTACAACGGCGCGGCGATGGGCGGCGGCGTCGAGATCGGCCTGCACTGCACCTACCGGACGATCTCGTCCGGCGTCCCGGCGTTCGCGCTGCCGGAGGCGTTCCTCGGCCTGGTGCCGGGCTGGGGCGGGACGTACCTGCTGCCGAACCTGATCGGCGCCGAGAAGGCCCTCAAGGTCGTCATCGAGAACCCGCTCGCGCAGAACCGGACGCTGAAGGGCGAGCAGGCCCACGAGCTGGGCATCGCCGACGCGATCTTCGACTCGGCCGACTTCCTGGAGGAGTCGCTCGCCTGGACGGCCCGCGTCCTCAACGGCGAGATCACCGTCACCCGGCCCGAGGCCGACAAGGGCAAGGCGTGGGACGACGCGGTCGCGATGGCCCGCTGGAACGTCGACGGCAAGCTGCACGGCGCCGCACCGTCCTACACGCGCGCCCTCGACCTCGTCGCCGCCGCCAAGGACCGCACCCGCGACGAGGGCTTCGCCGCCGAGGACGAGGCCCTCGCCGACCTCATCATGAGCGACGAGCTGCGCGCCGGCCTGTACGCGTTCGACCTCACCCAGAAGCGCGCGAAGCGTCCCGCCGGGGCACCGGACAAGTCCCTGGCGCGCACGGTCACCAAGGTCGGCGTCGTCGGCGCGGGCCTGATGGCCTCGCAGCTCGCGCTGCTGTTCGCGCGCCGCCTCGAGGTGCCGGTCGTGCTGACCGACCTCGACCAGGAGCGCCTGGACAAGGGCGTCGGCTACGCGCACGGCGAGATCGACAAGCTGCTCGGCAAGGGCCGCCTCTCCGCCGACAAGGCGAACCGCCTCAAGGCGCTCATCACCGGCTCGCTGACGAAGGACGCGTTCGCCGACGCCGACTTCGTCATCGAGGCCGTGTTCGAGGAGATGTCGGTCAAGCAGAAGGTGTTCGCCGAGGTCGAGGAGCACGTCTCGGCCGAGTGCGTCCTCGCGACCAACACCTCGTCCCTGTCGGTCACGCAGATGGCGTCGAAGCTGAAGCACCCCGAGCGGGTCGTCGGCTTCCACTTCTTCAACCCGGTCGCGGTGCTGCCGCTGCTGGAGATCGTCCGGGGCGAGAAGACCGGCGACGCCGCGCTCGCCACCGCGTTCGCGACCGGCCGGGCGCTGAAGAAGTCGTGCGTGCTGGTCGAGGACGCCCCGGCGTTCGTGGTCAACCGCGTCCTGCTGCGGCTGCTCGCCGAGATCGTCCAGGCGGTCGACGAGGGCACCCCGATCGAGACCGCCGAGCGCGCCGCCGCGCCGCTCGGCCTGCCGATGCCGCCGTTCGTGCTGATGGGCCTGGTCGGCCCGGCGATCGCGCTGCACGTGGGCGAGACCCTGCACGGCGCGTTCCCGGACCGGTTCCCGCTGTCGGACAACCTCGCGAAGATGGTCGCGGCGGGCAAGTCCGGCGTGTACCTGCCGGACTTCTCGCTCGACCCGGAGGTCGTGGCGATCTTCGGCGGCGGGACGAGCCCGTCCACCGAGCAGCAGGTCCTGGACCGGGCGCTCGCCGCGCTCGCCGACGAGATCCGCATCATGCTGGACGAGGGCGTCGTCGCGGCGCCCGAGGACATCGACCTGTGCATGATCCTCGGCGCCGGCTGGCCGTTCCACCTCGGCGGCATCACCCCGTACCTGGACCGGTCGGGCGTCGCGGAGCGGACGACCGGCCGCCGCTTCCTGGAGCCGGGGGTCGCCTCCCTGCCCGCCTGACACTCCGCCACGCACGGAAAAGAGGCGTTCCGAACCGCGTTCGGGACGTCTCTTTTCCGGCATCCCCGCACGTCACGGACGCGCCGTCGGCCGGCTTGATCATAAGCCGCGCACATCTGGGCATACGGCAGACGGCCGGGCACGCCGCCATGACGAGCACCAGGGGACGCGGAGGGACGCCAGGATGAACCTGCTGCGCACGAAATCGGTGGAGCAGTCGATCCGCGACACCGAGGAGCCCGCGCACCGGCTCCGCCGCGAACTGTCCGCGCTCGACCTCACCGTCTTCGGCGTCGGCGTCATCATCGGGACCGGCATCTTCGTGCTGACCGGGCAGGTCGCCCGGGAGAAGGCCGGTCCCGCGGTCGCGCTGTCGTTCATCATCGCCGCGGTCGTGTGCGGGCTCGCGGCGCTCTGCTACGCCGAGTTCGCCTCCACCGTCCCGGTCGCCGGCTCCGCCTACACCTTCTCCTACGCCACCATCGGGGAGTTCCCCGCCTGGATCATCGGCTGGGACCTCATCCTGGAGATGGCGCTCGGCGCGGCCGTGGTGTCGGTCGGCTGGTCCGGATACTTCGCCTCGCTGCTGGACGACATCGGCGTCACGATCCCCGAGTCGCTCGCGGCCCCGCCGGGCGAGGGCGGCACGGTGAACGTCCCCGCCATCGCCCTCGTGGTCGTGGTGACCGCGCTGCTCGTCCTCGGCGTCAAGATCTCCTCGCGGGTGAACGCGGTGGTCGTCGCGGTCAAGGTGTCGATCGTGCTGCTGGTCATCTTCGCCGGGCTGTTCTTCGTCAAGGGCGCCAACTACAAGCCCTTCATCCCGCCGTCGAAGCCGACAGAGGAGGGCAGCGGCTTCACCGCGCCGCTGATGCAGGTGCTGTTCGGCTTCACGCCGTCCAGCTTCGGCTGGCTCGGCATCTTCGCCGCCATCGCCATCGTGTTCTTCGCCTACATCGGCTTCGACATCGTCGCCACCGCCTCCGAGGAGGCCCGCAACCCGCAGCGGGACGTGCCCATCGGGCTCATCGGGTCGCTCGTCATCACCGCGGTCCTGTACGCCGCCGTGTCGACCGTCGTCGCCGGCATGCAGAACTACACCGAGCTGAGCACCGCCGCCCCGCTCGCCGACGCGTTCAAATCCGTCGGGCACCCGGTGTTCGCCACCATCATCGACGTCGGCGCCGTCATCGGCCTCACCAGCGTCGTGCTGATCCTGCTGCTCGGGCAGAGCCGCATCTTCTTCGCGATGGGGCGGGACGGCCTCATGCCGCCCTGGCTGTCGGCCGTCCACCCGCGGTTCCGCACCCCCTACCGCTCGACCATCCTGATGGGGGCCGTGGTCGCGGTCCTCGCCGGGTTCATCCCGCTCGCCAAGCTCGCCGAGCTGGTCAACATCGGCACCCTGTTCGCGTTCCTCGTCGTCTCGATCGCCGTGGTGGTGCTGCGCCGCACCCGCCCCGACCTGCCCCGCGCGTTCCGCACGCCGTGGGTCCCGGTCGTCCCGATCCTGTCGGTGCTCGGCTGCCTGTTCGTGATGCTCAACCTGCCGGTGGACACCTGGCTGCGGTTCCTCGCCTGGATGGTGATCGGCGTCGTCCTCTACGGGCTCTACGGGTACCGGCACAGCAGGGTCGGCCGCGCGGAGTCGGCGCCCGCCGAGTCCTGACCCCGGGACCGACCTCGTGACCTGACCTCGTGACGGGGGTCACGGTGTCATTTCGATCCGCGGGTGGGCACAATGGCCCGCATGGCTTCTCCAGTGCTCGTCGCGGTGATCGGTTCCGGCCCTGCGGGGATCTACGCCGCCGAGGCCCTCGTCAAGCAGACCGACGGCGACGTCCGGGTGGACGTGTTCGACCGGCTGCCGACGCCGTACGGGCTGGTCCGCTACGGTGTCGCGCCCGACCACACGTCCATCAAGTCGATCGCCCGGTACCTGCAGAAGGTCCTGGAGAACCCCGCCGTCCGCTTCTTCGGCTGCGTCGAGCTCGGCCGCGACCTCACCCGCGCCGACCTGCTGGACTGCTACGACGCCGTCATCTATGCGACCGGCGCGATGGTCGACCGGCAGATGCGGATCCCCGGCGAGGACCTGCCCGGCAGCATCGCCGCCACCGACTTCGTCAACTGGTACTGCGGGCACCCCGACGCCGCCGACCACGAGTTCGACCTGTCCGTGGAGGAGGTCGCGGTGATCGGCGTCGGGAACGTCGCCGTGGACGTCGTCCGCATCCTCGCCAAGTCGGCCGGCGAGCTGCGCGACACCGACGTCCCCGAGCAGGTCATGGAGGCGCTGTCGCGGAGCCGGGTCAAGCGCGTCCACATGATCGGGCGGCGCGGTCCCGCGCAGGCGAAGTTCACCACCAAGGAGGCCCGCGAGCTCGGCGAGCTGCCCAACGCGAGCATCCACGTCCGTCCCGAGGACATGGACCTCGACCCGGCGAGCGCGGAGCTGGCCGCGAGCGACCGCAAGACCGGCGGCAACATCAAGGCCCTCGGCGCCTGGACGGGCGAGCCCGCGGCGGGCCGGGCCCGGCACATCGACGTGCGGTTCTGGCGCGCGCCCGCCGAGATCCTCGGCACCGACCGCGTCGAGGGCCTGAAGCTGGAGCGGACGGAGCTGGACGAGACGGGCCGCGTCGTCGGCACCGGCGAGTTCGAGACCCTGCCCGTCGGCATGGTGCTGCGGTCGGTCGGCTACCAGAGCGTCCCGCTGGAGGGCGTCCCGTTCGACGAGCGCTCCTACGTCGTCCCGAACGACGGCGGCCGCATCCTCGCCCCGGACGGCGCGCCCGTCCCCCGCGAGTACGTCGCCGGGTGGATCAAGCGCGGCCCGTCCGGTGTCGTCGGCACCAACAAGTCCGACGCCGCCGAGACCGTCCGCAACCTCCTGGCGGACGCCGCCGGCACGGACGCGGCGCCGAAGCGCACCATCGAGGAGCTGCTGGAATCGCGCGGGCTCCCCGTCGTCACCTACACCGACTGGCTGCGCCTCGACGCCGCCGAGATCGCCCTCGCGCGCAGCCTCGACCGCGGCGAGCGGGTCAAGCTGGCCCGCTGGGAGGCGATGACCTCCGCCTGCCGCGACGAGGAATGACGCCGCTGTAGTTCGCCTCCGCCGGAATTCCCCACCGGGAAGGTAGTGACGGGCAGGTGACGCGGGCGCTACGGTGCGGCGTGTGACCGGCGGTCCAGAACTGTACGGGTTCCCCCCACCCGAGACGGTCCCCGACCTCAGGTGGCTGGGCCCCGACTATGTGTCCGTACTCGTGTACGACCTGACGCAGGGACTCCTGCGCCAGGACCCGCGCACTTCCATCATGGGCGTGCGCTGCGAGGGCGAGCCCCGGCTCGACCCCTCGGTCGACCCGGCGGGCGTCATCCGCGCGCACGACGCCTGCTTCCCGCTGCAGGTGTTCGTCCAGGACGGCGCCGGGCGCCCCTGGCGCCTGCGCGGGCGGTGGACGTACTCGGGACGCGAACTCGGCACGTCCGCCGCGTCCATCACCCACTTCTGGCGCCTGGTGTCCGCCGACGGCGTGTAGCCGCCGGCGGACCCGGGCGAGGCGGGCGGGGCCGGACGGTCAGGGCTTCTCGTCGGACGTCTCGGCCGCCTTCGACGTCGCCGCGGTCTCGGCCTCCGTCGAGGTGATGCGGGCCACGTACTCGGTGATGTCGCGGGCGAGCGCCTGCGGCGTCAGGCCGATGTCGGTGAGGATCTCGCCGCGGGACGCGTGGTCGAGGAACTCCTGCGGGATGCCGAACGTGCGGATCGGGACGTCGACCTCGGCGTCGCGCAGCAGCCGCGCGACGGCGTCGCCGACGGCGCCGGTGCGGCCGTTGTCCTCGGCGACGGCGACGAGCGCGTGGTCGCGGGCGAGGTCGAGCAGCGCCGGGTCGAGCGGCTTCACCCAGCGCGGGTCGACGAGGGTGACGCCGATGCCCTGCGCGGCGATGAGCCCGGCGGCCTCGACCGCGGGCGTCGCCATCGACCCGGCCGCGACCAGCAGGACGCGGGTGCCGTTGGAGCCGTCGTGGCGGGCGAGCACGTCCATCTCGCCGACCTTGTCGATCGCCTCGATGTCGTCGGCCGCCGGGCCCTTGGGGTAGCGGATCGCGGTCGGGCCGTCGGAGACGGCGACGCACTCGCGCAGCAGTTCGCGCAGCCGCGCGCCGTCGCGCGGGACGGCGACGCGCATGCCCGGGACGAGCTGCAGGATCGACATGTCCCACATGCCGTTGTGGCTGGCGCCGTCGTCACCGGTCACGCCGGAGCGGTCCAACGCGAACGTGACCGGCTGCCGGTGCAGCGCCGCGTCCATCAGGACCTGGTCGAACGCGCGGTTGAGGAACGTCGCGTACACCGCCACGACCGGGTGCAGGCCGCCCAGGGCGAGCCCGGTGGCGGAGGTGACCGCGTGCTGCTCGGCGATGCCGACGTCGAAGACGCGGTCCGGGAACGCCTCGGCGAACGGCGCGAGCCCGGTCGGGTGGAGCATCGCGGCGGTGATGCCGACGACGTCGCGGCGCTCCCGCCCGATCGCCACCATCTCCTCGCCGAAGACCTTCGTCCAGGCGGGGCCGCCCTTCTTGGCGACGAACTTGCCGGTGGCGGGGTCGAACGCGCCGCCGCCGTGCATGCAGTCCTCGGTGTCGTTCTCCGCCGGGGCGTAGCCGCGCCCCTTGGTGGTGATGCAGTGCACGATGACCGGGCGGCCGAACCCGCGGGCGCGGCGCAGGGCGCGCTCGACGGCGTCCTCGTCGTGGCCGTCGATCGGGCCGACGTACTTCATGCCGAGGTCCTCGAACATGGCCTGCGGCTGCAGGACGTCCTTGAGGCCCTTCTTGATGCCGTGCAGCGCCTCGTAGGTGAGGTTCCCCACCACCGGGGCGCGCGGCACCGTCTTCTTGATGAGGTCGAGCGCGTGCTCGTAGCCCTGGGTGACGCGCAGGTCGGCGAGGTGGGACGCGAGGCCGCCGATGGTCGGCGAGTAGGACCGGCCGTTGTCGTTGACGACGATGATGACCGGGCGGTCGACGCCGGCGGCGATGTTGTTGAGCGCCTCCCAGCACATGCCGCCGGTCAGCGCGCCGTCACCGACGACCGCCACCACCGCGCGGTCGGACTCGCCGCGCACCTGGAACGCCTTGGCGAACCCGTCGGCGTACGAGAGGGCGGTCGAGGCGTGCGAGTTCTCGATGACGTCGTGCTCGGACTCGGCCCGGCTCGGGTAGCCGGACAGCCCGCCGCGCCGGCGCAGCATCTCGAAGTCGTGCCTGCCGGTGAGCATCTTGTGCACGTAGGACTGGTGCCCCGTGTCGAAGAGGATCTTGTCGTGCGGCGAGTCGAAGACGCGGTGCAGCGCGATCGTCAGCTCGACCGCGCCCAGGTTGGGCCCCAGATGCCCGCCGGTCCTGGAGACCGCCTGGACGAGGAACTCGCGGATCTCCTCCGCGAGTGGAGACAGTTGAGCGGCGTCCAGTCGTTTGAGGTCGTCGGGACCTTTGATCGACTCAAGCAAGCTCACTCGTTTCAACTCCTCCATCGGGGATCGGGTCTCCCCTGGCTCGGGCCGTTCCGAGTTTAATCCCGGTTCGCCCGCGACGCGCCGAGGGGCACCCGCGCGCCGGGTGTGAAAAGACTGACCCCGGAGGCAGGGATGGGGTAGGAGTAGAGCATGGCCGTCGAAGAGATCGTGCTGCTCAACGCGGACGACGAGGCAGTCGGAACCGCCCCCAAGAGCACCAGCCACCATAGGGACACGCCGTACCACCTGGCCTTCTCCTGCTATGTGGTGGACACGGAAGGTCGCGTTCTGATCACTCAGCGCGCGTTGGACAAGCGCACGTTCCCCGGTGTCTGGACGGGGAGCTGCTGCGGTCACCCCGCGCCGGGCGAGAAGCTGCGCGACGCGGTGCTGCGCCGGCTGCGGGACGAGCTGGGCATGCAGGCGACGTCGCTGACGTCCGTCCTGCCGCGGTTCCGGTACCGGGCCGTCGCCGCGGACGGGACCCTGGAGCACGAGCGGTGCCCCGTCGTGCGCGCCACCGTGGCCGACGGGGCCGTCCACCCGAACCGCGCGGAGGTCGAGGCGGCCGAGTGGTGGACGTGGGAGCGCTGCCTGGAGCTGGTGGAGCGCCCCGAGTCCTCGCCCTGGTACCGGCTGCAGCTGGCCGAGCTGGCGCCGCTCGGGGCCCCGCTCGACTGGCCGGACGCCGGCCCGGAGGCGCTGCCGCCCGCACTCGCCTGGTGACGCCGGGGAGGCGCGTCACCGCTTGATCACTTTTCCGTCCGCGGTGTTGACCGGCGCGCGCGACCGGACGGACGCTGGCTGTCCCGGGGTTACCGAAGGGACGGACGATGCGAGTACGCGCTTTCCCGCGCCGCTGGACGGTCTTCGCGGCCGTGGCCATGACCGGTGCCCTCGCCATGTCGGGCTGCGGCGGTGACGACGGCGGTGGCTCGAAGAACGACAGCTCCGAGGTCGAGGTCTTCTCCTGGTGGACCGGTCCGGGCGAGGCCGACGGCCTGAAGGCCATGCAGGCCGACTTCGAGAAGAAGAACCCCGGTACCAAGTTCGTGAACGCGGCCATCGCCGGCGGGTCGGGGACCCAGGCGAAGGCCGTGCTGGCGAGCCGGCTGCAGAACCGCAAGCCGCCGGACTCCTTCCAGGGCCACGCGGGCGCCGAGCTGCTCGACTACATCAAGGCCGGGCAGATCGAGCCGCTCGACGACTTCTACCAGCAGAACAACCTGAAGTCGGTCTACCCGCAGCAGCTCCTCGACCAGATCACCTACAAGGGGCACATCTACTCGGTCCCGGTGAACATCCACCGTTCCAACGTGCTCTGGTACAACCCCGACATCCTCCAGGACGCCGGAGTCGCCGGGCCGCCGAAGTCGATCGCCGACTTCATCACCGCGCTGAAGGCCGTCAAGGACAAGACGAAGAAGGTCCCGCTGTCGCTCGGCGCGCAGTGGACGGCCGACCACCTGATGGAGAACGTCCTGCTCGGCGACCTCGGCACCGACGGCTACAACGCGCTGTGGAAGCCGGGCGCCGACTGGAGCACCCCCGAGGTCACCAAGGCGCTGAACGACTTCGGCGAGATCATGAAGTACACGACGCTGGAGGCCGCGTCCACCGACTGGCAGGGCGCCGCGAAGGCCGTCGTGGACGACAAGGCCGCGTTCAACATCATGGGCGACTGGGCGTACGGCTACTTCGTCGGCGCCGCCCCCAACGGCCTCGGCAAGAAGCTCGACACCGACTTCAAGTACGCGCCGGCCCCGGGCACCGAGGGCACCTACATGTGGCTCTCGGACAGCTTCACCCTGCCCAAGGGCGCGCCGCACCGCGCCGGGGCGATCGCGTGGCTGAAGGAGGTGTCCAGCAAGGAGGGACAGGACCTCTTCAACCCGAAGAAGGGCTCCATCCCCGCCCGTAAGGACGCCGACAAGAGCCTCTACACCGGCTACCTGCAGACGGCGTTCGAGGAGTGGAACAACCCGCAGACCAAGCTCGCGGGCTCGTTCTGGCACGGCGTGAACGCCAACAACAAGTGGCACACCGACATCGACACCGCGATCGGCCTCTTCCTGCAGAACCGGGACGTGGCCAAGCTCCAGCAGGGGCTGGTGAGCGCGGCCAAGAACAGCGGACAGTGACCGCCTCGCACGAGGGCCTGAAAGCAGCCGACCCCGGTCGCCGGAACGCGTCGCAGGAACGCCCGTCGTTGCTGCGGCGCAGCCGCAGGTGGCTGCCGGGGCTGCTGCTGGTCTCGCCGTCCATCGTCGCCATCGGCCTGTTCGTCTACGGGCTGCTGTTCTGGAACACGCGCGTCGCGCTGAGCGGCAAGCACGACGAGGTCTCCGAGTACGGGTTCGACAAGGGAAGGAACTTCGTCGACCTGTGGAGCCAGCCGAGCTGGCCGGGCGCGGTGAAGCACGCGCTGCTGTTCACCGCCGTGTTCGTCGTCGGCGCGCTCGTCCTGGGCGCGTTCCTGGCGTTCCTCATGGACAAGGGGGTCCGCGCGGAGGCGGGCTTCCGCGTCGTGTACCTGTTCCCGATGGCGGTGTCGTTCATCGCCAGCGGGGTGGTGTGGCGGTGGCTGATGAACCCGGCGCCGCCGCAGCGGGCCGTCGGGTTCAACCAGCTGTTCGACAAGCTCCATCTGGGCTTCCTGTCGAACAGCTGGTGGCAGGACCCGGACTGGGGAATGGCGGCGATGGCCCTCCCCGCCATCTGGCAGATGTCCGGCTATGTCATGGCGCTGTACCTGGCCGGGTTCCGCAGCGTCCCCGAGGACCTGCGCGAGGCGGCGCGGGTGGACGGCGCGTCCGAGTGGAAGGTGTACCGGTACGTGGTGTTCCCGCAGCTCCGGCCGGTGACGCTGTCGGCGCTGATCATCCTCGGGCACATCTCGCTCAAGGTGTTCGACCTGATCATGGCGATCGCGGGCAAGCAGATCATCACCTACGTGCCGGCCATCGCCACCTACGTGGAGATCTTCGACCGGCACGACCCGGCCAACGGGGCCACCATCGCCACCTACATGCTCGTCGCGGTGGCCGTGCTGGTGATCCCGTACCTGGTCTGGTCGGTGCGCTCGGAGCGGACCCGATGACCGCCGTCGGCGCGCCGGGCCGCTCGTCCGGCACCGTGCAGGCGGTGAAGCTGGTCGTCCTGCTGGCGTTCGTGCTGCTGTTCCTCATCCCCGTCTACGTCCTGATCATCACCAGCTTCAAGCCGCTGGACGAGGCGGACCCGAGCAGCGCGTGGAGCCTGCCGAGCCACTGGAGCACGTCCGGCTGGGGCTCGGCGTGGGACGCGCTGAAGCCGGGGCTGGAGAACAGCGTCAAGATCGCGGTGTCCGGGTCGGTCATCTCGGCCGTGCTGGGGTCGTTGAACGGCTTCGTCCTGTCCAAATGGCGCTTCCCCGGCGCGGACGTCGTCTTCACACTGTTCCTGTTCGGCATGTTCATCCCGTACCAGGCGGTCATGATCCCGCTGGCGGGCCTGCTGACGGACATGGAGCTGGCGGGCACGATCCGCGGGCTCGTGCTGGCGCACGTCGTGTACGGCATCCCGATCTGCACGCTCATCTTCCGGAACTACTACGTCACGATCCCGGACGAGCTGATCGAGGCGTCCCGCGTGGACGGCGCCGGCATGCTGCGCACGTACTGGTCGGTGATCCTCCCGGTGTCGGCCCCCGCGTTCGCGGTGACGCTGATCTGGCAGTTCACCTCGATGTGGAACGACTTCCTGTTCGCGGTGTTCCTCGGCGCGCCCGACAGCTGGCCGGTGACGGTGATGCTGAACAACACGGCGGGGTCGGGCGCGGTCGCCGTCCAGTACAACCAGCAGATGGCCGAGGCGCTCCTGGCGTCGCTGCCGACGCTCCTGGTCTACCTGCTGCTGGGACGGTTCTTCATGCGCGGCCTGATGGCGGGAGCCCTGAAGGGATAGGCCCTGATGAAGGAATAGTCACAAACGCACGTCAACCGGACGCCCGTCTCAGGCGTCACACTCATGATCGAAGGAGATCCGCGTGGAACCCGGCGGCCCGGCAGCCGTCCCATGACGGATATCAACCCTTTCGACCCGTCCGTTGGCAATTCAGCCGGGATGCGCCTAGCCTCTCGGGCATCGTCGCACGGCCCACCGGCGTCCCGCCGGGGCCTCGGCGATCCCGGGCGGGCCCGCGACGGGGACGACCAGTGGAGGTGGCCGCGTGCAGGCGATGAGTGTTCAGCAGCCCTGGGCCTTCGCGATCGCGCGCGGGGGCAAGTCCGTCTCGAACCAGAGCCTGCCCACCGCCTACCGCGGCCCCCTCCTCGTCCACGCCTCCATGCGCGTCGACCTCAAGGCGTGCGACTCGCCGCTGATCCAGGCCGCCGGCTGGGACCCGCGCGACCCGCTCGCCACGATCGGCGCCGTCATCGCCGTCGCCGACCTCGACCACGTCTGCTCGGCCGCCGTCCAGGGCGGCCCCTGCGACTGCGGCCCCTGGGCGGAGCGCGGCCACCACCACTGGCACCTCACCGCCGTGCGGCCGCTCCCCCGCCCCATCGTCGCCCTCGGCCGCACCGACCTGTGGCAGCCGCACCCCACCCTGGTGTCCGAGGTCGAGACGATGTTCGCGCTGAACCCCTGAGTTCGCGCTGAACCCCTGAGTTCGCCCTCAACCCCTGAGCGCGTCGGCCGCCTCGCGGAGGCGGCGGAACTCGGCGGCGAGGCGGTCGAGCTGCCAGCTCGCGTTGAGTCCGCTCGGGTTGGGCAGGACCCAGATCCTGGCGGCGCCGAGCGCCTGGTCCTGCGGGCCGATCCGGCTGCGGGGGCGCGCGAAGGCGGTGCGGTAGGCGGTGACGCCGGCGATGGCCAGGTAGGCGGGGCGGTGGCGTTCGACCAGGGCCTCCAGGCGGCGTCCGCCCTCGCGGAGCTCGTCGCCGGTCAGTTCGTCCGCGCGGGCCGTGGCGCGGGGCACCAGGTTCGTGATGCCGAGGCCGAGGCCGGCGAGCAGGTCCTGCTCGGACGGCGCCAGGAGCCGGTCGGTGAAGCCGGAGCGGTGCAGGGCCGGCCAGAAGCGGTTGCCGGGACGGGCGAAATGGTAGCCGGTGGCGCTGGAGTAGAGGCCCGGGTTGATGCCGCTGAACAGCACGCGGAGCGTCCCGCCGTCCGGGGGCAGGACATCGGAGAGGATGCGGTCGCGGGCGGCCTCCAGATCGGCCTTCGTCGGACGCGTCGTGGAGCGCATCAGACCAGATTACGGACGATCAGCACCACCGCGGACGTCCCGACGACGATGAGGAGCGCCAGGCGGAGGCGTCCGGCGTCCAGGTAGCGGCGCAGCGGTCCGGCCACCAGGAACCCGGCGATGACGAACGGGACCAGTTCCAGGCCCGCGACGACCTGCCGCGCCGGGAGCCGCCCCGCGGCGGCCAGGGTCGACAGGGACAGCAGCGCGCCGGCGACGAAGAAGACCGCCAGCGTCGCGCGGACGCGGGGGCCGGTCTCCCGCTGGTAGAGCAGCGCGATGGGCGGGCCGCCGATGCCGGACGCGGTCCCGGTCGTGCCGGAGACGACCCCGGCGGCGGCGAGCGTCCCGCGGTTGCGCGGCACCTCCCGCGACCACGTCGTCACCGCGAGGGCCGCGAGGACGACGAGGCCGATCACCACGCTGAGGACGCGGTCCGGGACGGCGGCCACCAGCCACACGCCGAACGGCGTCCCGACCAGCCGGCCGCCGAACGCCCAGCCGAGCCCGCGCGGCTCGACGTGCCGGACCTCCTGGGCGAGCGTCGCGACGGGCAGGACAAGCGCGACGACGAGGATCGCGCCCGGCATCAGCGACGGGTACAGCATCGTCACGATGGGGGTCGCGACCAGGCCGACGCCGAGGCCGACGCTGCCCTGCACGATCGCGCCGGCCAGCGCGGCCAGCCCGCCGAACAGGAGGAAGTCGAGAGGCGGCATGCCGAGTGACGCTACATCCCGACTTATCCGGTCTGCATCAGGCGGACGCCTCGGTGAGCCGCTTGAGCTGCCCGTCGGTCAGCGTCGTCCGGGCGGCCTCGACGAGGGGCGGCAGCTGGTCGAGGGTGCGGGCGCTGGCGATGGGCGCGGCGACGGTCGGCTGCGCGGCGAGCCAGGCGAGCGCCACGGTCGCGACGGCGGTCCCCTGCTCCTCGGCGACGATGTCGAGCGCGGCCAGCACGGCGCGCCCGCGCTCGGTCTCCAGGTGCTCGGCGGCCCGTCCCGCGCGCACGCTGTCCACCTTGGCGTCCGGGCGGTACTTGCCGGTCAGGAAGCCGGAGGCGAGGCCGTAGTACGGGACGGCGGCCAGCCCGTACCGTTCGGCGATGTCGCGGCGCGGCCCCTCGTAGGTGTCGCGGGACACGAGGTTGTAGTGCGGCTGGATGGCCACGTAGCGCGCCGTGCCCGCCCGCTCGCTGAACTCCAGGGACGCCTCCAGCCGGTCGAGGTCGATGTTGGAGACCGCGATCTGCCGGACCTTGCCCGCGGTGACCAGCTCGTCCAGGGCGGTCATGATGTCCTCGACCGGCACCGACGGGTCGTCGAAGTGCGTGAAGTACAGGTCGATGCGGTCGGTGCGGAGCCGGCGCAGGGAGTCGTCCGCGGCCGCCTTGATGTTCGCCGGGGCGAGCCCGCGCCGCTCGGGGTGCCGGCCGACCTTGGTCGCGATGACGATGTCGTCCCGGTTGCCGCGCGACGCCGTCCACTCCCCGATGATCGTCTCCGACTCGCCGCCGCTGTTGCCCGGCGCGGACGCCATGTAGGAGTCGGAGGTGTCGACGAAGTTGCCGCCGGCCGCCGCGTAGGCGTCCAGGATCTCCAGCGAGCGCTCCTTGCCCGCGGTCCAGCCGAAGACGTTGCCGCCCAGGCAGAGGGCGAAGACGTCCAGGTCGCCGATCTTCTTCATGCCAGCCATCCCCCGATCCAACCAGACGCTCCCGCACGTCCCTTCCCACCGCACCCCGGAACACTCCTGGCAGTATTTCCGTATGCTCACCGCTTGTCTCGCTTTCGCCGCCGTGGCGGCGCTGCTGACGATCACTCCCGGCGTGGACACGATGCTCGTCCTGCGCAGCACCGTGACCGGTGGGCGGCGGACCGGGCTGCTCTCCTCGGCCGGTGTGGTCACCGGCCTGCTGTGCTGGGCGATGACGAGCGCGGTGGGCCTGACCGCGCTGCTGGCCGCGTCCCGCCTGGCGTTCGACGTCCTGCGCATCGCCGGCGCCTGCTACCTCCTGTGGCTCGGCGTCCGCGCGCTCTGGACGGCCCGCCGCGCAGGGCGGCACACGGCCGAGCCTCGGGAGAGCCGGAAGACCGGCCTGACCGCCTTCCGCACGGGCCTCACCACGAACCTGCTCAACCCCAAGGTCGGCGTCTTCTACATGAGCCTGCTGCCCCAGTTCGTCCCCGATGGCGCCTCGGTGCTCTGGACGAGCGTGCTCTTCGCCGCCGTCCACGCCGCCGAGAGTTTCCTGTGGCTCGTCCTGCTGGTCGGCGCGGCCGCGGCCGCCCGCCGGACCCTGTCCCGTCCCACCGTGAAGCGCCGCCTCCAGCAACTGACGGGCGCGGCGTTCCTGGCCTTCGGCCTCCGCCTGGCCATCGGGCACTAGCTGTACTGACCACAGAGGTTGTGGACGTGGCGACATGCTGCCGATGATCTTGGCGTGAGGGAGGGCCTCCGGGTTCGGTGTGGATTGCGAGATCTA
>NZ_JBEYTW010000068.1:0-47527 GCF_040643275.1 Spirillospora sp. NPDC047418 | reverse complement strand
GGCCAGCATCGCCGACACCCGCTCGGCCGGGTAGGACGGGTCCAGCGGAACGTAGGCCGCGCCCGCCTTCCACACACCCAGCAACACCGCCACCAAGTCCGGGCCACGGTCGAGCTGGACACCCACCGCCGACTCCGGCCCCACACCCAAACTCTGGAGATGACGCGCGAAACGATTCGCCCGCCCATCCAACTCCGCATAAGTGAGGCAACCTTCGTCCCAGACGACGGCGGTCGCGTCGGGAGTACGTGACACCTGCTCCTCGAACAGGTCGCGCACCGACACCGGCGGCACCGCCGCCGACGTCCGGTTCCACTCCGCCACGAGCAGTTCGCGCTCGCCCTCGGGCAGGTAGACGGCCTGGGCGTCGCCGTCCGGGTCGGCGGCCATCGACTCCAGGACCGCCCGGTACATGGCCGCGAGGCGGTCGGCGTTCTCGCGGGTGAGGTTCGGGGTGTTGCAGGACAGGATGAGGTACCCGACCCGCGCGGAGACCGCGAACGCGAACTCGGTGGGGCTCTCGTCGATGCTGGCGAGGTAGTCGATGAGGTCGGTATCGACCTGGTGGAAGTCCTGGTAGCTGAAGCTGGTCTCGATGAGCCGGTCACCGCCGGCGAGCCGCTGGATCTCGGGCATGGGGAAGCGGCGGTGCGGCCACAGCTCGACCTCGCGGGCGAACACCTGCCGCAGCAGGTCCCGCCAGGTGCGGGCGCCGCGCTCGTGCGCGAACGGCAGCGTGTTGAGGTACATCCCGTACACGCGGTCGGCGCCGGTGACCTCCGGGCGCGCGTTGCAGACGAGACCGGTGAAGAACGAGTCCTCGGCGGTCAGCGTGCTCAGCACCTTCAGGTGCGCCGAGAGCAGGACGCTCTTGAGCGACACCTCCGTCCGGCGGGCGAGGGCGCGCAGGTCCTCCACGAGGTCGTAGAACATGACGGGGACGACGTAGCCGTCGCGGGGCGCGTCCGGGCCCTCACCCCAGTTCCGGGGCCAGGGGAACGCGGCGTGGTCGCGGACGATGTCCCTCCAGTAGGAGCGGTCCTCGTCCGACTGGAGCGCCTGCCGTTCGGCGGCGATGAAGTCGGCGTACCGCACCGGCGGTGCGTCGTGCGGCTCGGGTTCGCCACCGTCGCGGATCCGCCGGTAGGCGTCCAGGAGTTCCATCAGCAGCGTGTGATGGCTCCAGCCCTCCAGGATCGGGTGGCACTCGGTGGTCGAGAGCCACCACACGTCGTTGTCACAGACGTAGGCGAACAGCCGCAGCAGCGGCGGCGCGCCGAGGTCGAACAGGTCGGCGCGGTTGCGGGCGGTGTAGTCGTGCAGCGCCTCCCGCTGCTCCTCCTCGTCCCGGCCGCGCAGGTCCGCCATGCCGACCGGCATCTCGGCCTCGGCGTGGACGAGCTGGAGGGGTTCGGAGTAGGAGTCCAGGTCGAACGAGGTCCGCAGCACCTCGTGCCGGTCCACGACGAGGGCGACGGCCCGCCGGAAGGCGTCCAGGTCGAACGGCGCGTCGTCGCGGATCCGGAAGGACGTCACGTTGTGGTACTTGTTCGCGCCGTCCCCGGCCAGCATCTCGACGATCATGCCGAGCTGCACGCGCGACAGCGGGTAGGCGTCGGCGACGCCGTCCGGGAGGGCCGCCCGGTCCGCCGCGGAGATCTGCTCGAACGGCGCGACCGCGGCCGCGGGCGCGGCGCCGCCGGCCGCGTCCTCGGGCAGGTCGGCGAGGGCCTCGCACAGCGCGGCGACGGTGCGGTGGTCGAAGACGTCGCGGACGGTGACGGCGAAACCGGCCTCCTTCAGCGCGCCGACGAGCGCGACCGCGCGGATCGAGTCTCCGCCGAGGTCGAAGAACCCGTCGTGCACCCCGACGCCGTCCACGCCGAGCACGTCCGCCCAGATCGCGGCGACCCGCTCCTCGACCGGGGTGCGCGGCGCCGCGAACTCCCGCCCCGATCCGAGCGCGGCGCGGTCCGGTGCGGGCAGCGCCGCACGGTCCACCTTCCCGTTGGACGTCAGCGGGACCGCGCCGATCGGCACGTAGGCGGCGGGCACCATGTAGTCGGGCAGCGCCGCCCCGCAGTGCGCGTCGAGGTCGGCGCGGGACGGCAGGTCGCCGGCGGCCGGCACGCAGTAGGCGACCAGCCGGGCGCCGCCGTCGCCCGCACCGCCGCCTCCGCCCTCACCCGCGCCGTCGACCAGGACGACCGCGTCCCGCAGTCCGGGGTGGCGGGCCAGCACCGAGCGGATCTCGCCCGGCTCGATCCGGTAGCCGCGGATCTTGACCTGGTCGTCGACGCGGCCGGCGAACTCCACGTCGCCGGCGGCCGTGGCGCGGCCGAGGTCGCCGGTGCGGTACAGCCGCGCGCCGGGCGGCCCGAACGGGTCGGGGACGTAGCGGTCGGCGGTCAGGTCCGGGCGGTTCACGTAGCCGCGGGTGACGCCGGCGCCGCCGATGTAGATCTCGCCGACCACCCCGGCGGGCACCGGCTGCATCAGCGCGTCCAGCACGTACATCGTCGTCCCGGGGATGGGGACGCCGATCGAGACCAGTTCGGCGCGGGTGCCGCCGGCGACCTCCAGCCCAGAGTTGCCGACGGTGATCTCGGTCGGGCCGTACTCGGCGGCGAGCCGGGTGCCGTCCGGGCCCGCCAGCTCCCGCCACCGGTCGGCGAGCCGGGCGGTGAACGCGTCGCCCGCCGCGATCGCCAGGCCCGCGAGCCCCGCCAGCCGCCCGGCGTCCAGCTGCTCGGCGAGCAGCGCGAGGTGGCCGGGGGTGACCTTGACGAACGCGTACGGGGCCCGCTCCGCGAGCAGGTCCCCCAGGTCGGTGATCTCGAACTCCTGCGGCAGCAGGTGCACGGGCTGCCCGGCCATGAGCGGCGTGTAGAGGTCGGGGACGCCGAGGTCGAACGCGATCGAGGAGAACAGCGGTGCCCCGCCCGTCCCCGCCGACGCGTACGCGGTGAGCGTCCAGTCGAGGTAGCCCGCGAGGCCGCGGTGCGGGACGAGCACGCCCTTGGGGCGGCCGGTGGAGCCCGAGGTGTAGATGACGTAGGCGAGGGTGTCGAGGTCGGCCGCGGGCTCGACCGGCTCGTCGGCGGACGCGCCGTCCAGTCCGCCGCCGTCCACCAGGAGGCGGTCGCCGCTGTAGGCGGCGTCCAGGAGGGGTTCGTGCCGGGTCTCGGTCACGACCAGGCGCACGCCGGTGTCGCCGAGGATGTAGCCGAGCCGCTCGGCCGGGTAGGACGGGTCGAGCGGCACGTAGGCGCCGCCGGCCCGCCAGATCCCGAGCAGGCAGGCCACCAGGTCCGGGCCGCGGTCCAGCAGGACCCCGACGAGGGTCTCGGCGCCCACGCCGAGGCTCCGCAGCCGCCGCGCGAACAGGTCGGCCCGCGCGTCCAGCTCCGCGAACGACGTCTCGGCGCCCCGGGTCGTGACGGCGACGGCGTCCGGGGTCCGGGCCGCCCATTCGGCGATCACCTGCTGGACGGGACGCGGCGGCGCGGCCGGCTCCGGCCCGGCACCGGCGGCGAGCAGCCCGTCGCGCTCGGCGGCCGGCAGCAGGTCGACGGCCGAGGCCCGCGCGTCCGGGTCGGCGACGACGTTCTCCAGCAGCCGGACCAGGTGCCCGGTGAGCCGCCGCGCGGTCGCCGCGTCGAACAGCGCCGTCGCGTACTCCAGGCGGCCGCTCATGCCGCCGTCCGGCCCCGCCTCGATCTGCAGCGTCAGGTCGAAGCGGGCGGTGCGGGACGCCGCCTCGACCGGCACGGCCTCGACCCCCGGCAGGTCGAGCAGCGCGGCGCGCGGCTCCACCAGGTCGAACACGACCTGGAACAGCGGGGTGCGGGACTGGTCGCGGTCCGGACGCAGCTCGTCCACCAGGCGGGCGAAGGGGACGTCCCGGTGGTCGAAGGCGTCCAGCGTCAGCGCGCGGCCCCGCGCCAGCAGCTCGGCGAACGTCGGATCGTCGTCCCAGCGGGCCCGCAGCACCAGGCTGTTGATGCCGTAGCCGATGAGCCGCTGCAGCTCGGGCCGCTCGCGCCCGGACACGGCCGTGCCGACGGCGACGTCCGTCGTCCCGCTGTAGCGGGCGAGCAGGAGCTGGAAGCCGGTGAGCAGCACCACGAACGGGGTCACGCCGTGCCGCGCCGCCAGCTCGCACACCCCTTCGGCGAGGCCCGCCGGGAGGTCGAACGCGACGAGCGCGCCCGCGCGGTCCCGGACGGCCGAACGCGGCCGGTCGGTCGGCAGTTCGAGGGGGTTCAGGCCCGCCAGCCGGTCCCGCCAGTACCCGAGGTGCCGCTCCAGCGTCTGCCCCGACATCCGGCCCCGCTCCCACGCGGCGAAGTCGGCGTACTGGACGGGGAGCGGTTCGAACGACGGCTCGCGGCCCGCGGTGAACGCCCGGTACGCCGTGCTCAGCTCCGCGCCGAGCACGCCGGTCGACCAGGCGTCGCAGGCGATGTGGTGGAACACCAGGACCAGCAGGTGGTCGTCGGCGGCGAGCCGCACCAGCCGGGCGCGGGCCGGCCACTGGCGCTCCAAGTCGAACCCGGTGGCCGCCTCCCGCTCGGCCAGCGCGAACGCCTCGTCCCACCGCGCGTCCGCGGGGACGGAGGCGAGGTCGGTCAGCGGCACGTCGGCGGGCCCGGCCGGATCGATCACCTGGACGGGCTCGTCACCGGCCATGGCGTAGCGGGTGCGCAGCACCTCGTGCCGCCCGACGACCGTGTTCCAGGCGCGGGCGAACGCCGGGACGTCCAGCGGGCCGCGCAGCCGCAGCACCATCGGGACGAGGTATTCGGTGCCGTCCGGATCGAGCCGGTCGAGGAACCACATCTGCTGCTGCCCGAACGACAGCGGCAGCCGCCCCGAGCGGTCCGCCGGCGGGATCGCCCGGCGGCCGCCGCCCCGCCCCCGGCCTTCGAGCCGCCTGCGCAGCTCCGCCCGGCGCTGCGCGGAGTCCGACGTCACGATCTCGCCCGTGCTCATGCCTCTCCCTCGATGTCGGCCCTGACCTGCTCCTCGATCGCCGCGGCCTGGCCGGCGACGGTCGGCCGCTCGAAGATCGTCCGGACCCGCAGCTCGACCTCGAACGCCTCCTGCAGCGCGGAGATCAACCGGATGGCCAGGATCGAGTTCCCGCCGATCTTGAAGAAGTCGTGGTGGACGCCCACCCGGGCGCCCAGCACTTCCGTCCACAGCTCCGCGACCCGCTCCTCGACGACGTTGCGCGGCTCCGCGAACCCGGCCCCGGCCGGGTCCGCCTCCGGGTCGGGCAGCGCGGTGCGGTCGAGCTTGCCGTTGGCGTTGAGCGGGATTTCTTGCAGCCGGATGAAGACGGCGGGGACCATGTAGTCCGGGAGGTGCCGCGCGCAGTACGCGGCGAGGTCGGGGACGTCCTGGACGGCGGTGTAGTACCCGACCAGCCGTTCATCGCCGGCGACGACGGCCGCGTCGTGGACGGCGTCGTGCCCGGCCAGCACGGCGCGGACCTCGCCCGGCTCGACCCGGTACCCGCGGATCTTGACCTGGTCATCGACCCGCCCGACGAACTCCACATTCCCGTCCGGCGCGCGGCGCACCAGATCACCCGTGCGGTACAGGCGCGCCCCGGGCGGGCCGAACGGGTCGGGGACGAACCGGTCGGCGGTCAGATCCGGGCGCCCCGCATACCCGCGCGCCACCCCCGCACCACCGACGTACAGCTCACCGACCACACCCAGCGGGGCAGGACGCATGGTCGCGTCCAGCACGTACATGGTCATGTTCGGCAGCGGCAACCCGATCGGCACCACCTCCCCCTCGCCGTCACGCGGAACCGGGAAGGTACAGGTGCCCACGGTCGCCTCGGTCGGCCCGTACTCGTTGACCACCGGACCGGTGAACCCCAGCCCACGGACCCGCTCCACCGTCCGCCAGTGCAGCGGCTCCCCCGCCACCAGCAGCATCCCGGCCAGCCCCGACGCATCGGCCAACCGCTCGGTCACCACATCCAGCTGACCCGGCGTCAACTTCAAGAAACTGAACGGGCCCGCCTGGGCCAGCGCCCCACCGAGGTCGGCCAGATCCAGATCCTGCGGAAAGATCCGCACCGGCTGACCGCAGACCAACGGGGCCCACAGGTTCGGCACCGGCAGGTCGAACGCGACCGACGAGAACAACGCCCCGCCACCAGACCCGCGCGAGACCAGCTCATCGGCCGCCCACCGCACATGGTTCACCAAACCCCGGTGAGTCACCTGGACGCCCTTGGGACGACCGGTCGAACCAGAAGTGAAGATGACATACGCCAAGCCGTCGAGGTCCACCGCCACATCCAGCGGGCCATCATCAAGCCCGGCCAGTGACTCCCAATCCACCGACGTCACCATCGACTCGGCGCCGGCATCGGCCAGCATCACCGATACCCGCCCCGCCGGATACGACGGGTCCAAGGGAACGTAGGCCGCGCCCGCCTTCCACACACCCAGCAACACCACCACCAGATCCGGGCCACGGTCCAACTGCACACCCACCGCCGACTCCGGCCCCACACCCAAGCTCTGGAGATGACGCGCGAAACGATTCGCCCGCCCATCCAACTCCGCATAGGTGAGGCAACCTTCGTCCCAGACGACGGCGGTCGCGTCGGGAGTACGTGACACCTGCTCCTCGAACAACCCGCACACCGACACCGGCGGCACCACCGCCGACGTCCGGTTCCAACCCGACACCAGCAGTTCGCGCTCGTCGGCGGTGAGGAAATCGACGTCGTCCACCCCGGCGTCGGGGTCGGTGGTGACGGCGTCGAGCAGGCGCACGAAGTGCCGAGCGAGCCGCTCCACCGTGGCGGCGTCGAACAGCGCGGTGGCGTACTCGAAGGCGCCGACCATGGAGCCGTCCGGGCGGCGCCGCATGAAGAGGGTGACGTCGGTCTTCGCGACGTGCCAGCTCTGCTGGTAGGTGTCGAGGTCGGTCAGGTCGGCGCCGCCGCTGGTCAGCCGCTCGTCGTGCAGGTCGAAGGCGACCTGGTAGAGCGGCGTGCGGGACAGGTCGCGCTCGGGCTGCAGCTCGTCCACCAGGTGTTCGAACGGGAGTTCCTGGTGGGTGAAGGCGGCCAGGCAGGTGGCTCGGGTGCGGGCCAGGACGTCGCGGAAGGACGGGCCGCCCGCCAGGTCGCAGCGCAGCACCAGCGAGTTGAGGAAGAACCCGGCGACGTCCTGTACCTCGGGCACGCTCCGCCCGGCGACGGGCGTGCCGATCGTGACGTCCCGCTGCCCCGCGTACCGGCCCATCAGGACGGAGAAGGCCGCCAGCAGCGTCATGAACGGCGTGGTTCCGGCGGACCGGCCGAGCGAGTCGAGGGCGCCGGCGAGCGGCGCCGGCACGGTGAAGGACACGACGGCGCCGTGCGCGTCGCGCTCGGCGGGGCGCGGCCGGTCGGTCGGGAGCCGCAGCGGCGTGAGACCGGCGAGCGCCGTCCGCCAGAACGCCAGCGCGCGTTCGAGCCGTCCGGGTGTCAGCCAGTCGCGCTGCCAGGCGGCGAAGTCCGCGTACTGCACGGCGGGCTGGGCCGGTTCCGGGGTGCGTCCCGCCGCGCGGGCGGCGCACAGTTCCCGCACGTCGCGTTCCAGCAGCGCCGCCGACCAGCCGTCGCAGGCGATGTGGTGGATCGTCAGCAGCAGCAGCGGCGGTTCCCCGTCGGGCCGTGCCAGCACCGCGCGCCACACCGGGCCCGCCTCCAGGTCGAGGCCCCGCTCGAACTCGGTCCGGAAGATCTTGGCGAGGCCGGCCCGGTCGGTGTCGAGGACGGTCAGGTCGGGGTCGACGCGCGCGTCGACGATCTGCCGCGGTTCGCCCGCCTCCTCGGTGTAGCGGGTCCGCAGGATCTCGTGCCGGTCGGCGAGGTCGGCCAGGGCCCGGCGGACGGTGTCCGGGCCGGTGCCCCGGTCGAGCCGGACGAAGACCGGGGCGAGCCATTCGGCGCTGCCGGGCCGCATCCGGTCCAGGAACCACAGCCTGCGCTGCCCGAACGAGACGGGCAGGGTGCCCGCGGCGGGGCGCGGCACGGGCCGCACCGGCGGCGGCTGCTCCCCGGCGCCGCCGAGCAGCCGGGCCTGCTCGGCGACGGTCGGGGCGCCGAACAGGCCGCGCAGCCGGTCCCGGCCGCCGAGCGCGGTCCGCAGCCGGCCGGCGAGCCGGGTGAGCATCAGGGAGGTGCCGCCGAGCTGGAAGAAGTCGTCGTGCGCGCCGACCCGGTCGACCTTCAGCAGCTCGGCCCACAGCTGCGCGATCAGTTCCTCGACGGGATCGCGGGGAGCGGTGTAGGGCGGGCGGCCGGGGTGGCCGGCCAGGTCGGGGACGGGCAGCGCGGCCCGGTCCACCTTGCCGTTCGCGGTCAGCGGGAGCGCGTCCATCCGGACGAGCACCGACGGGACGAACGGCTCGGGCAGGCGATCGCGCAGATACCCGCGCAGCATGTCCGCGGACGTGCCGTCCGCGCCGGCGACGTAGCCGACGAGGCGGTCGGTGCCGTCGGGCGCGGGCGCCGTGTCCACCACAGCGCCCCGCACCCCCGGATGGGCCAGCAGCGCCGACTCGACCTCGCCGGGCTCGATCCGGACACCGTTGATCTTGACTTGGCGGTCGAGGCGGCCGAGGTACTCCAGCGTCCCGCCGGGACTCCACCGCACCCGGTCGCCGGTCCGGTAGAGGCGGGACCCCGGCGGCCCGTACGGGTCGGGCACGAAGCGCGCGGCCGTCAGGTCGGCCCGGCCGAGGTAGCCGCGGGCGAGGCCGGGGCCGCCCGCGCACAGCTCGCCGGGCAGGCCGGGCGGCACGGGCGAGCCGTCCGGGTCGAGCACCACGACGCGGGTGCCGTCGATCGGGCGGCCGATCGGCACCGGCCCGGTCTCCTGCGCGGGATCGAACCGGTGCGCGGTCACGTCGATCGAGCATTCGGTGGGGCCGTAGGTGTTCCAGATCTCCACGTCCGGGACGAGCCGGCGGAACTCCTGGCACAGCTCGGCGTGCAGGGGCTCCCCGGCGGAGAACAGCAGCCGCAGCGAGCGGCACTCCGCCCAGCCCGGTTCGCGGACGAGCATCCGCAGCACAGACGGGACGACCTGCAGCACGGTGATCCCGTGCCGCGCGACCGCCTCGACCATGGCGGCCGTGTCGCGCTCGGCGCCGACGGGCGCCATGACGACGGTTCCGCCGCCGGTCAGCGGGCCGAAGAACTCCCAGCAGGCCGCGTCGAAGCCGAGCGACGTCTTCTGCAGCACCCGGTCCCGCTCGCCCAGGCCGTGGGTGCGGACCGTCCAGGCCACCCGGTTCGCGATGCCCTCGTGGGTGATCACGACGCCCTTGGGGGTGCCGGTCGAGCCCGAGGTGAACACGACGTACGCGGCGTCGGCGGGGCCCGGTCCGCCGTCCGGCGGGGTGCCGGGCTGCTCCGCGAGCATCGGCTCGGCGTCGGCGCACACCGCCTCGGCGCCGGTCCCGGCGAGGTCGCCGGCGAGCGCCCGCTGCGTCACGACCGGCGGGCCGCCGGTCGCGGCGAGGATCCGGCGCAGCCGCTCGGCGGGGTGCCCGGGGTCGAGCGGGACGTACGCGGCGCCCGCCCGCCACACGCCGAGCAGCGCGACGGCCAGCTCGGTGCCGCGGTGCATGCGGACGCCGACCAGGGATCCGGGTCCGGCGCCGCGGGCGCGCAGCAGGTGCGCGAGCCGGTTGGCGCGGCGGTCGAGGTCGGCGTAGCCGAGGCGGTCGCGGCCGGCGACGACCGCGACCGCCTCCGGCGACCGCTCGGCCCGCCGGGCGACCATGTCGGGAAGCAGGCGCTCGGTCATGGGTCAGCCCGCGCTCTGCCCGGCCATGCGGCGGCGCAGGCTCAGCGGGCGCAGGTCCGTCCAGATCCCGGCGATGTGCGCCAGGCACTCCTCGCGGGTCCCCTCGGTGCCCTCGGCGTGCCAGCCCGCGGGCAGCGGCCGGTCGGCCCACCACACCGAGTACTGCTCCTCGTCGTTGCGCACCACGCGGTGGCGGACGTCGTTCTGCTGCTGGTCAGCCACGTGAGCTCCAGTCGTTCGTCGCGGTCTGCCGCGGCCGGTGCCGGTCCGCGGGGGCGGCGGCCCCGTCCACGGGGTCGTCCTTCCAGAGGTGGAACACCTCGCCGAAACGGGCGCGCACCCAGTCGTCGGAGTAGACGGTGCCGAGGTAGCGGTCACCGCCGTCGGGGAAGATCAGGACGCAGGTGGCGCCCGGTTCCAGTTCGGGGGCGAGCCTGGCCAGGGCGGCGACGGTCGCGCCGGACGAGCCGCCCGCGAGGATCGCCTCCCGGCCGATGAGCCGCCGGCAGCCCGCGACGCACTCCAGGTCCGCCACGTGCACGACCCGGTCCGCGAGCTCGGGCGCGGCGAGCGCGGGCCGGATCGAGGCGCCGTGCCCGGGGATCAGCCGGGGCGCGGGCGCGCCGCCGAACAGGACGCTGCCGACGGCGTCCACGCCGACGACGGTGGTGTCCATGCCGTGCGCCCGGATGTAGGCGGCGCAGCCGCGCAGCGTCCCGAAGGTGCTGGTGGCGCAGAACAGGTAGTCGACCCCGCCGTCCAGCGCGTCGGCGATCTCGCCCATGGTGCGCTCGTGCGCCCGGGGGTTCAGCGGGTTGGAGTACTGGTCCGGCCAGAACGCGTGCGGGGTGCCTTCGACGATCTCGCGGACCCGCGCCAGGCGGACGGGCAGGTACTCGCCGGACTCGGGGTCGGGTTCGGTGACGACCTCGACCTCGGCCTGGTAGGCGCGCAGGATCGCCAGGTTCTGCTCGGTGGTCTTCGCGTCCACCACGCAGATGAACCGCAGCCCGAGGTACCGGCAGATCTGCGCGATGCCGATCGCCAGGTTCCCCGAGCTGGACTCCACCACCACCGACCGGCCCGGCACCAGCTCGCCGGAGCGGAGCCCGCCGAGCAGCAGGCTGAGCGCGGACCGGTCCTTGATGCTGCCGCCCGGGTTGAACCGTTCGAGCTTGGCGAAGACCCGTCCGGGGAAGCCGGGCAGCAGCTTCGCCAGCTCGACGAGCGGCGTGCCGCCGATCGTCGAGAGCACTCCCGCCGCCGTCATGTCGTCCACGACATCCCTTTCCGGTATTTCCGCGCGTTCGAACATCCGATTCGCGTGCCCTGTTCTTCCATGGTGCGAAGTCCCGCTATACGGCAGCTATATGTGCGCCTATACGAGCGTCAGGCCAGGACGTTGCCGTTCCCGGCGCGCAGGGCGCGGGAGCGCCGGTGGTCGAGGTGGACGAACGTGCGGTACAGCCACCGGTCGTTGCCGTCGTAGCGGGGCGTGAAGGCGGTCCGGCCGTGGATCGTCAGCCGGTTGTCGAGCAGCGCCAGCTCGCCCGTCCGCAGCACGAGCGTCCGCGTGACCTCGGCGAACGCGTCCTGCAGCGCCCGCATCGCCGCGCGTGCGCCCTCGTCCTGCGGGTGGGTGCTGAGGAAGTCCACCCGCACGTCCGGGTCGTCCCAGGCGCCGGTCAGCACCGCGTGCGGGACGGCCGCCCCCGCCATGTCCCCGAACGAGGGGGGCGGCTCGGTCACGAACCGCTCCTCCGACAGCACCTTCCGGTCGTCGTCGGACAGCAGCGCCGCCGCCCGGCGGATGGAGCCGACCTGGAGGCCGGCCTGGTCCTCGTGGTCGTTGCGCAGGCAGAACAGCGCGACGAAGTCGGGCCGGTGCGGGTGGAAGGCGTTCTCGATGTGCATCTCCAGCACCTCGGCGCCGGAGTTGCTCTGCGACGCCTCCCGGCCCGGCACCGGCACCACGTTCTGCACCAGCGCGCCGGCCTTCTCGTTCCGGAACGCGATGATCTCCCCGAGGTGCAGGGTGAGCAGCGCCTGCACGGCGGCGGCCGCGGTCGCGGTCCGCTCCACCGACTCCGGGACGGTCGGGGTCGGCGGCAGCGCCGCCGGGTCCACCGGAAGCCCCGACACCAGCAGCAGCCCGTCGGTGCCCGGATCGTTGCGGAAGGCGCGCAGCCGCTCGCGCAGCCGCCGCGGCACCGCGCAGGACAGCGCCCGCGCCCGGTCCACCCACGGACGCTCGTCCACGCGCTGCGGCTCCGTCCCCGCCAGCCGGTCGGCGAGGCCGCGCAGCTCGTCCCGTTCGGCGACGGTGAGCGTCAGCCTTTCCATGTCCCTCGGTGTCATGCCTGGTCCCCGTTCCTTCCATGGCTGTGGTCGCCCGACGGTGCTGTGATCACGGTGCCGTCGCGCCCTGGCCGAGCCGGAGCAGCCCGCGCAGCTCGTCCTCGGTCATCAGGGGGACGGCGCCGATCCGGGCACCGGGATCTTCTGCGGCGGCCCGCGACAGCAGCACGAAATGCTCGCCGAGCCGCTCGATGGTCGTGCTCTCGAACAAGTCGGTGTTGTAGCGCAGCACGGCGGTCAGTGAGTTCGGGCTCTGCCGCAGTTCCACGTTCAGGTCGAGCTGGCCCTCCATGTGCGCGACGTCCACGATCGACAGCCGCAGGCCGCCGTACTCCAGCTCCGCCGACGCGTCGTCCGCCAGCAGGTCCAGCAGCGGTTCCCGGTTGCCGGCGGCCACCATCGTGACGGCGATCTGGAAGACCGGCGGCCGGTCCTCCGCACGCGGGAGGTCCAGGGCCTTCGGCACCAGCGGGAACGGGTAGCGCGCGGCGCCGAGCGCGTCCCGCAGCTGCCGCCGCGCGGACGCCACCGCCTGCGCGAACGTCGTGCCGGGCGGAAACGCGGCGCGCAGCGCGACCGTGTTGACGAGGTAGCCGACGACGTCGCGCATCGCGCCGCCGAACCGGGTGGCGACCGGGCAGCCGAGCACGAACTCCGGCTGCCCCCCGTACCGGTGGAGCAGCGCCTCGAAGATCCCGAGGAGCTGGACGAACGGGGTGACGCCCGCCTGCTCGGCGCGCTCGCGCAGCCGCCGGTCGAGGCCGGCCGGGAAGGTCACCCGGTGGGTCGCGCCGCCGAAGGTCTGCCGGGCGGGCCGCGGCCGGTCGGCGGGCAGCTCGGCGGCCGGCACCCCGGCGCACAGCCGCGCCCAGCGCGCCTCCAGCTCCGCTCGGCGCGGCGAGGCCAGCATCCGCCGCTCGGCCGCCACATGGTCGTCGAACGAGGCCGCGAGCGGCCGCCAGGCCGGGCCTCCGGACCCGGCCAGCCCCCGGTAGGCGTCCAGGAGGTCGCGCATGATCAGCCACTGGGAGGTGCGGTCGGACACGATGTGGTGCGCGACGACGGCCAGCACCGCGTCGTCCGGGGCGCGGCGCAGCAGCACCACCCGCAGCGGCGCCTGCGCGGTCAGCCGGAACGGCTCGGCGCCGGCCCGGCGGACCAGGTCGTGCAGCCGCGCGTCGCCGGCGTCCGGGACCTCGCGGACCTCCAGGCCGACCAGGTCCGGCGGGCCGACGACGCGGACCGGCCCCTGCTCCCCCTCGGCGAACGTCGAGTGCAGCACCTCGTGCCGGGCGGCCAGCTCGGCCACCGCCCGCCGCAGGACGGGCACGTCCAGCGGCGCCGACGCGGACGTGCGCACCCGGAAGGCGAGCGTGATGTTGTAGGCGGCGCTGCCGGGTGCCATCCGGTGGACGAACCACATGGCCTCCTGCCCGGCCGAGAGCCCGCGCCGCGTCCCCTCCGGCGGCGTCCCCTCTGCCGGTGTCCGCTCTGCCGGTGTCCCCTCTGCCGGTGTCCCGTCCATCAGCGGTGCCCCAGCTCCCCGAGCAGGAAGGCGGTGATGGCGTTCACCGTGGGGTGGTCCCAGCCGAGCGTGGGCTCGACTTCGAGGCCGAACTCGTCCTCGACGTCCCCGCACAGGTTCAGCGCGTAGACGGAGTCGAGCCCGAGCTCCACGATCTGGGCGTCGGGGTCGACGGTGTCGGGGGCGCGCTCGGCGTAGAAGGCGACCCGCTCGATCAGCCATTCGCGGATGGCCCGCTCCGAGGGGACGGTGCTTGCGTCCGGCATTGCCGCTGCTCCTCTCACCCGGCGAGGCGCCGGGCGTACAGGTCGAAGGTCAGGTGGTCGTCGAACCGGGCGGACAGCTCGGCGGTCAGCCGCGCCTCGATGTCCGCGGGGACCCGCTCGCGGCGGCCGAGGCGCGCCTCCAGCCGGGCGAGCGCGCCGACGAGCCAGTCCGGTTCGGCGCGGAAACCGGTGCCGTTGCGCCGCACGCCGATGCACGCCGCGGCGGCGAGCAGCACGATGTAGCGCTCGCAGAGGTCGAAGGCGGCGCGGCTCGCGAGGACGGTCCGGTCCCGCGCGGGCAGGTCCCGGCAGCGCCGCCGCAGCCGGGCCAGCTCGGCGGCCAGGCGGGCGGCGGACGCGGCGACGCGCGGATCGGCGTCGTCCGCCGCGACCGCGAGCATCGCCGACAGCCCGTCCGCGCCCCGCGCGTTGATCGCGAGCCGGCCGAAGTCCAGCGGCGGCAGCCCGGCGCCGAGGTCGAACAGCGCGTCCGGCGGCGGCTCGGCGCGCGGCCAGCCGCGCGCCGCCAGCCGCGGCAGCTGCGGGATGATCGTCGCCTGGCAGACCGCCGCGTTGGCGTGCGCGAACGTCACCAGCGGCAGGTCCCGCATCATCTTCTCGAAGATCGCGTAGGGGCCCTCGCGCAGGTAGGAGCGGGCGCCCACCAGCACCGACAGGTCGTAGGACGCCTCCCGCAGGATCTTGGGCACCAGGTACTTCACCGCCGCCGTCAGCACGCTGGTCTCCGCCGGGCACAGGTGCAGCGCGCGGGCCCCGACGGTCGACAGGGCGTCGCAGACCAGCAGGTCGAGGAAGGCGCCCGCGAGCGCCGACCGCGCGTTCGGCAGGTCGGCCACCGTCCCCCCGTACAGGACGCGGCGCCCGGCGAAGGACAGGGCCGTGCGGAGCTGGGTGTCCAGCGCGCCGACGACCACCCCGGGCAGCACCGCCCGCGTGACCTGGAACGCCTTGAGGACGGTCTCCATGGCCCCGCCGCGCTCGCCGAGCAGGGCGTCGCCGGGCACCGGGCAGCCGGCGAACTCGATCCCGCCGAGCAGGCAGCCGCGCACGCCCGCGGTCGGGAAGCGCGGCAGGTACCTCCGGCGGCCGGCGGGCAGCGCGGTCATGTCCACCAGCAGGTGGGAGTGGCTGCGGCTGCCCGGCCCGTCGCCGGTGCGGGCGAACAGCACGACGGCGTCGGCGCGTTCGGCGTTGTTGACGAGTTCCTTGCGCCCGTCCACCACGAATCCCGGCGCGGCCGGGAGCGCGGTCAGTTCGTTGCGGGTGAAGTCGTTGCCGTGCCGGAGTTCGGTGTAGGCGGCCGCCGCCCGGCGGTTGCCCAGCAGCAGGCGGGCGAGCCACGCGCGCTGCCCCGCGTCCCCGGACGCCCAGACGGGCGCGGCGGCGACGAAGTTGGTGATGCCGTAGCCCAGCCCGAGCGTGACGTCGCGGCGGAACACGGCGCGGACGGTCTCGGCCAGCCGGTCGGCCCGCTCGAACCGCCCGCCGAGCGAACGCGGCACGAACTCGGCGTTCAGGCCGCAGGCGTCGAGCATCTCCTCGCCCGCGGCGAGGATCTCGCCCCGCTCGTCGGCGGCCACGACCGCCGCGTGGCCCAGCGGGTTCGCCGGGTCGAGCGGATCGCCGAGGCGGGCCTCGAGCCCGGCCGGGCCGGTCTGGTCGGCCCGGTCGGCTCGGTCGGCCGGGGCCGCGATCGCGTGCGTCATGGCCGCTCCTCGGGCAGTCGGCAGGGCAGCGGGGAGAACAGGAACCCGCCGCGGTACTGGGCCAGCAGTTCGGGCAGCAGCCGGTCGTAGACCGCGCCGCCGTCGCCGCCGTCGCCGCCGTCCTCGCCCGGCGGGCCGGGACGCAGCGCGCCGAGCACGCGGGTCAGGCAGGCCTCCAGCCAGAGGGCGCCGTCCCACAGCCCGGCCGTCCGCTCCGCGCCGCCCGCCCGCTCCCGGTTGTGCAGCCAGAACCGCACGCACGCGGCGCCGGTGACGCACAGCACGTACTCGCGGGCCAGGTCGAACGCCGCCGCCGGGACGGCACGGGCGGTGGGGCGGTGAGCGGCCATCCGCGCGTGCACGTCGGCGGCCGCCGCGCAGAGCCGCCGTGCCGCGTCCGCCACGGCCGGGGGCGTGCCGGCGGGCAGCGCGGCGACCACCGCCGGCAGGCCCTGCAGGAGCGAGCACCCGGTGCGGGAGAGGAGCCCGAGGCGGTCCGGGTCGAACTCCGGGGGCGGCTGCGCCACGTCCGCCGCGGCGGCCACGGCGGTCTCGTCCGCGCGGCCCTCGGCGAACATGCGCGCCAGCACCGGGAAATGGTTGATCACCGCGTTGAGGTTGACGAGCGTGTTGCCGTCGAAGATGCCGACGATGCGGTGGTCCCGTTCGACCTTCTGGAACAGGCCGTGGACGTCGTCGGTCGCGAGGAACGCCCGCGCGCCCATGGTCTGCCCCAGGTTCGCGATCAGCGCGTCGACGCTCGTCGGCACGTGGTATTTGACGACCGCCGACAGCACGCTCAGCTCACCGGGAAGGGCGTGGATCGCGCGCGTCGCCACCAGGCTCAGCACTTCCGCGATCAGCAGGTCGGTGTAGGCCGTCGTGAGGGTGCGCGCCGCATGCGGGAGGTCGACCAGGCGGCGCCCGTACAACGCGTGCCCGAGGGCGAAGCCGGTGCACAGCCGCAGCGCGCGGTCGGCGGCGCCGAGCGACAGCGCGGCGACCAGGGTCCGGGTGAGCTGGAGCCCCTTCAGGACGGTCTCGACGCCGCCGCCGGGCGCGCCGAGCAGGTCCCCGGCGCCCGCCGCCGCGCCGTCGAAGCCGATGCCGCTGATGTCGGCGCCGCGCACCCCGTGCGTCCGGACCTTCGGCAGGCACCGGTAGCCGTCCGGGCCGAGCCTGCGCTTGTCCATCAGCAGCAGGCTGAAGCCGCGCGGCCCGCCGGCCGGGTCGGTGCGGGCGAGCAGGCACACGACGTCGGACCGGGTGGCGTTGTTGATCAGCCATTTCTCGCCGGTGACCCGGTAGCCGCCGTCCGCCGGGACGGCGGTGACCTCGCCCGCCAGCAGGTCGCTGCCGTGCGCCCGCTCGGTCAGCGCCCAGGACACGACGCCGCCGCCGAGCACCTCGGCGGCGACCCGCCGGGCCTGGTCCGGCCCGGCGCCGACCCAGGCCGAGACACCGCCGAGGAACGTCTTGCCGTGCCCGATCGCGACGGTCAGGTCGCGGCGCGCCATCAGCCGGACGACCTGGAGCGTGTCCTCGAACGTGCGGACGGCGCCGCCGAACCTGGCGGGCACGTAGTAGGCGGCGACCCCCGCCTCGTCCAGCTCCCGGCAGATCGCGGCGGGGAACTCGGCGCGCCGGTCGAGCTCGGCGCAGCGGGCGAGGGAGAAGGCGCGCGCCGCGTCGCCGGGGTCGCCGAAGCGCCGCTCCAGACGCTCGGTCAGCGCGTAGGGCGCGTAGGGCGGATGGCTCATGCCGGGTTCCTCACGGGCTCGGGGGCGCGGTACCGGTCGCGGACCGCGCCGTCCAGCTCCTCGTGGACGGTGCGCAGCGCGCCGCCGAGGAACCGCTCCCGGACGGCCAGCCGCCGGATCTTCCCGCTGGTGGTCCGGCTCACCTGGCCCACGCGGACGAGCACGAAGCCCGCGACGCGGACGCCCAGCCGGGTCGACAGCGCGGTCCTGGCCCTGCGCGCCAGCGCGGGGAGCTCCGCCGCGTCCCGTCCCCGGGCCCGGACCTCCTGCACGACGACGATCTCCTCGTGCGGCGCGGGCACCGCGAACGCGCAGCCGGGCAGGCCGGCGAACGCCTCGTCCAGGGCCCCGGCCTCCCGCTCGATGTCGTGCGGGTACAGGTTGCGGCCGTGCACGATGAGCATCTCCTTGAGCCGGCCGGTGATGTACAGCTCCGGTCCCTGCCGGACGCCCAGGTCGCCGGTGCGCAGGAAGCCGCGCTCGCCGGCGGCCGTGGCGGCGCCGAAGACGCGGGCGGTCTCCCCGGGCCGCTTCCAGTAGCCCAGTGCGACGCTCTCCCCGCGGATCCAGACTTCGCCGACCCGCCCGTCGGGCAGCACCCGTGCGGTGGCCGGGTCGACGATCCGCACGTCCAGGACCCGGACGTGGCCGCTGCTCACCAGGCTCGTACCGCCGGGAGCCGGCACGAACTCGTCCCGGGCGAGCGCCTCGGCGTCGACCCGGGTGACGACGGGGGCCTCCGCCGCGGGCGCCCCGCAGACGTAGAGGGTCGCCTCGGCCAGCCCGTAGCCGGGCAGGAACGCCTCGGGCGCGAACCCGGACGGGGCGAAGCGCTCGGTGAACCGGCGCAGCGTCTCGGCGGCGACGGGCTCGGCCCCGTCGCAGGCGTAGCGCCAGCGGGACAGGTCCAGCCCGGCCGCCTCCTCCGCCGTGACGCGGCGCGCGCACAGCTCGTAGGCGAAGTCGGGTGCGCAGCTGACCTGCGCCCCGGTGTCGTCCACGAGCTGCGGCCAGGTCCGGGGGCGTTTGAGGAAGTCGGTCGGCGGCATCAGCGCCGCCGTGCCGCCGAGGTAGAGCGGCATCAGCAGCATGGCGATGAGGCCCATGTCGTGGTAGACGGGCAGCCAGCTGCAGAAGCCGGTGTCCCGGTCCCAGCCGTGGCTGCGCCGCATGAGCTCCAGGTTGTGGACGAGGTTGGCCCGCGACACCATCACGCCCTTGGGCTCGCTGGTCGAACCGGACGTGTACTGGAGGAACGCCAGGTCGCCTCGGCCGTTCGCCGGGGGGTGCCACTCGTCCGGATCCGCCGCCCGCGCGGTCTCGATCGCGAGCGCGTCCAGCCGGGCGAGACCCCCGTCGGCGAGGCGTGCGCGGACGTCGGGCAGCGCGGACGCCTCGGTGAGGACCAGCGACGGCCGGGCGTCGGCCGCGACCACTCCGGTCCGGTCGATCTGGTGCGCGGACCGGGCGGGGGCGGGCACCGGCACCGGGACGAGCCCCGCGTACTGGCAGCCGAGGAACGCCGCCGCGAAGCCGGTCCCCGGCGGGAAGGGCAGCAGCACCCGGTCCCCCGGAAGGCAGTGCTCCCGGAGCGCGACGGCGGTGGCCCGCGCCGAGCGGTCCAGATCCCCGTAGGACAGGACCTCCTCCGTCCGGCGCTCGCCGGCGCCCCGGAAGAAGCGGACGGCGGCCGCCGCCGGGTCCCGGTCGGCGTGGCGCGAGACCACGGTCATCAGATCAGCGGAATCAGGCACGCCGGACCCGGGCCTCCCAACGGTCTCTGGCTCGTCTCGATGAGCGATTCGGTGAGCGTTTCGATGGTCCGATCGTCACGGCCGCCGCTATACCTGGGCTATATGCGGCCTATGTCAGCCGCAGCCTCCGGCGTGGCCGTCGTCGAACGCGGCGGGACGCACGGACGCGGCACACGGCGCGGCGATCGGCGCGGCGACCGGCCCGGCGACCGGCGCGGCAGCCGACGCGGCGACCGACGCGGCGAAGGCGGCCAGCCGGTCCACGCCCCAGAACTTCTCGAACCCGTTGACGAAGAACGGCACCCCGAAGACGCCGTCCTCGTAGATCTCCAGCAGCGCCCGCGCGCCCTCGGCGCGCACGTCCGGGTCGTCCACCGCGCCCGTCAGCTCGGCCGGGTCCAGCCCGAGACCGTCGCCGATGCGCGCGACGGTCGCCGGGTCGCAGATGTCGCGGCCCTCCTCCCAGCGCGCCCGGTAGGCGGCCGCGACGAACTCCGCGCCCCGGCCACGCCGGCGGGCGACGAGGTGGGCCAGGTGCGGCACCTCCCACCAGGGCTCCCGGTCCACCGGCCAGCCGATCGCGAGCCCGCGCTCGGCCGCCAGGCGCCGGACGTCCTGGAGGATGTAGAGGTGCTTGGCCCGCGACATCGGCGTGTAGGGGAACTCCCCGCCCGCCTCGGCGAGCAGCTTCAGGCTCGGCTCGTCCGGCTCCCAGAACGGCGCCCACTCCACCCGCGCGGCCAGGTCCGCGTACCGGCCGAGCAGGTCGCGGTAGGCCAGCCACGAGTAGGGGCTGCGCAGGTTGAAGTAGAAGCGCGGCGGACGGTCCCGGCGGCTCACAGCGCCATCCCCCCGTCGGCCTGGAACACCTGGCCGGTGATGTAGGAGGCGCGGTCGGAGACGAGGAACGCGACGAGGTCCGCGACCTCGCCGGCCCGCCCGAACCTGCCGAGCGAGATCCGGCCGAGCATCTCCGCCGTCAGCTTCTCCGGGAGCCCGGCGGTCATGTCGGTCTCGATGAAGCCGGGGGCCACGGTGTTCGCCCGGATCCCGTGCGGGCCGGCCTCCTTGGCGAGCGCCTTGGTGAACCCGATGATGCCCGCCTTGGCGGCCGAGTAGTTCGTCTGCCCCGCGTTGCCCGCCACGCCCGCGACCGACGAGACGGTGACGACGGCGCCGGCCTTGCGCTTCAGCATCGGGAAGAGCGCCGCCCGGCACACGTTGTAGGTGCCGCCGAGGTTGGTGCGCAGCACCGCGTCCCAGTCCTCGTCGCGCATCAGCACGAGCGGCCGGTCGGCGGTGATCCCGGCGACGCCGACCAGCGCGGCGACCGGGCCGAGTTCGTCCTCCACGGCGCCGGTGAACGCCTTCACCGCTGGACGGTCGGTGACGTCGACCCGGCGGGCGAGCACCCGGGCGCCCTGCTCGCGCGCCTCCTTCGCGACCAGCTCGGCCGCCTCCCGGCTGCTGTGGTAGCAGAACGCGACGTCGTACCCGGCCTCGGCCAGCCGGTGCACGACCGCGCGGCCGATGCCCCGGGAGCCGCCGGTGACCAGTGCGACGGGGCGTGCCGTGTCCGTCACGGCGTCCTCCTTCACTTGGGGTTCCCCTTTCACGCGACCGGCTCGGGCGCCGGCCCGAGCACGTCGATGGGGCGCAGCGCGACCACGAAGTGGCCGACGGACATGGCGGGGGCGCCGTCCACGGTGGTCGCGCCCGCGAGGATGGCGGTGTCCGCGACCGCCCTGACCATCCGCACCTCGTGCCGCAGCACGTCGCCCGGATGGACGGGACGCTCGAAGCGGACGTCGTTGATCGCCCCGGCCAGCTCGACCTTCCCGGCGAGCACGTCCGGGTTGGGCTGCTCCCAGACCGACAGCAGCACGGCCGCCTGCGCCCACGACTCGATCAGCAGGGACGCGGGGTAGGCGTGGTCGGCGTCGTCCGCGACGGCGGCGTAGCAGGGCTCCGCCGCCGTCACCGCCTTCAGCGCGGTGAGCCGGGCGCCGGGTTCGACCGACAGCACCCGGTCCACCAGCAGGATCGGGTGGCGGTGCGGGATGATCCGCTTGATCGCGGCGACGCCGATCATCCGGCCGTCCCCCTCCGGTAGCGGAGGGTGATGTCGGCGGCGGGACCGCGGCCGGTGGCCGCCTTGGCCGTGCACCGCAGGCCCGCCCCGGTGCCGTCGGCGGCCGGGTCGACCGCGACGTCGGCGGAGACGGTGACGGTGACGGTGTCCCCCGGGTACACCGGGGCGAGGAAGCGGCACCGCTCGACCGCCGCCAGCCGCACCGGCGGCCCGTCCGCGC
Source organism: Spirillospora sp. NPDC047418 (assembly GCF_040643275.1). Taxonomy (NCBI): domain Bacteria; kingdom Bacillati; phylum Actinomycetota; class Actinomycetes; order Streptosporangiales; family Thermomonosporaceae; genus Spirillospora; species Spirillospora sp. NPDC047418. The sequence goes on along the minus strand of NZ_JBEYTW010000068.1, from coordinate 25,989 downwards.
GCAGCGCGGGCAGGGCGCGCGCGGCGCGGTCGGCGTACTCGATCAGCCGGACGCCCGGCAGCACCGGGTAGCCCGGGTAGTGCCCGGGGAACACCGGGTCGCCGGGGTCGACCGGAAACGACGCGGTCGTCACGACACCGCCTTCAGCCGGTCGTCCAGCAGGCCGTAGGTCGCGTCGAGGGTGGTGATGGACTCCAGTTCGGACTCCTCCAGGCGGAGTCCGTACCGCTTCTCCAGCCGGACCATGATCTCCAGCGCCATCAGCGAGTCCACTTCCAGGTCCTTCAGGAAGTGCGCCTCGTCGGTCACCTCGGCGACGGGCAGGTCCAGCACCTCGGCGATCAGGACCCGCAGCTCCTCCTTGTCGAGCCGGTCGGCCATGTCACTCTCCCTTCTCTCGGCCGCCGCCGTCGGCGGCGGGCAGGTCGAACAGCGCGCAGCCGGCCGTGCCCTCGGCACGGTCGACCGAGGTCACCAGGACGGCCCCGGGACGCTCCGGCGCGGCGGCGAGCACGGCGGCGAGCTGGAAGGCGGCGGACGCGGCGCCGGTGTCGCCGATCGCCTCGCGGCAGTGGACGGCGGCGACGCCGCCGCCGAGGACCTCGTCCAGGGCGGCCCGCTCCTCCTTGCCCTCCGGGCCCTCGGCGTCGGACGGCGCGACGAGCCGCACGTCGGCGGCGGTGCGCCCGGCGCGGTCCAGTGCCCGGCGCACGCACCGGACCATCGCGTCCCGCAGCGGCAGGTCCGGGCCGGCGGCGGCGAACCCGAAGCCGAGCACGGCCGCCAGCGGCGTCCGGCCGCCGCGCGCGGCGTCGGCGGCGCGTTCCAGCAGGAACATCGCGCAGCCCTCGCCGGGCGGCGGGGCCTCGCCGCCGGTCGCGCGCCACTCCAGCCAGGCCCGGCGCGGGGTGAGCTCCTCGGCGGCGCCGCACAGCATGGTCTCGGCGTGCCCGCAGCGCTGCAGCCGGGCGGTGTAGTTGAGCGCCGACAGCCCGGTCAGCGCGCCGGCGGCGACGGTCGCGTTGGGGCCGCGCAGCCCGTGCCAGATGGCGCTCTGCCCGGCCATCCGGTTCATCACGGTGTTGGGGAACAGCGCGGGGTCGACGTGGTAGGGCTTGTCGCCCGTCAGTCCGTCGCGGGTGAAGTCCATGATGCTCTGGACGCTGCCGGAGCCGGTGCCGAGCACCAGCCCGACCCGGTCGGGATCGCCGGTCGGCCCGGGGCCCGCCGACTCCAGCAGGAGCCCGGTGGCGGCGACGGTGAGGGCGGTGACCCGGTCCATGGAGCGGGTGCCCTTCTTGCCGAGGACGTCCGCGGCGGTGAAGTCCGGGACCGTCCCGCCGCACTCGAACGGCCCGATCCCGGCGCCGGCGGCGAACGGCCGCACGCCCGCGCGTCCGCCGCGCAGCCCGGCGGCGAACGCGTCCGCGCCCAGGCCGAAGGCCGAGATCGCCGACCACCCGGAGATCACCAAAGCATCGGCATCCATCGGTGTGCCCTCCTCACTTGTCGTCCGGGGGCCCGGCGGCCCATGCCGTGCCGGGCGCGTACAGCTCCCCGCCGTCGATCCCGATGGTGTTGGCGGTGATCCACGAGGAGTCGGTGCGCGACAGCAGCACCACCGCCTCGGCCACGTCCTCCGGTGTGGTGAGCCGGCCGTGCGGGTTGGCCAGGGCGGCCTCGTCGACGAACTGGGCGTGCTCGGGGATGCGCCGCAGCGCGGGCGTCACGGTCGTCCCGGCGCGCAGCGCGTTGACCGCGATCCGGCGGGGCGCCAGTTCGAGGGCGAGCTGCCGGACGTGCGACTCCAGCGCCGCCTTGGCCGCGCTGACCGCGCCGTAGCTGGGCAGCGCGAGCGTGGTGCCCGAGCTGGTCATCGCGTAGACCTTGGATCCGGGCGGCAGCAGGCCGGCGGCGACGAGGTCCTGCACCCAGTAGACGAGGCTGTGCGCCATGACGTCGAGGGTCATGGCCATCTGCCGCCTGCTGAGGCCCTCGGGGCGGCCGTCCCGCGGCAGGAACGGCACGAGGGAGCCGAACGCCAGCGAGTGGACCAGGACGCGCAGGCCGGCCCCGGCGGTGAGGTCGGCGATGCGGGCCGTCATCTCGGTGCGGGTCCGCTCGGCGGCGGCGTTGACGTTGAAGAAGTGCGCCTCCACACCGTGGCCGCGCAGCTCGTCCACCAGTGCCTCGACCTTGTCCGAATGCGCCGCCGTGTCGAAGTGGACGCCGATGACGTTGCCGCCCTCGCGGGCCAGGCCCAGCGCGATGGCCCGGCCGATGCCGCTGGACGCGCCCAGCACGAGGCACCAGGCGCCCTTGATCGGTATCAGCACGACCGGCTCCCCTCGACACGCGCCAGCGCGAGGTTCCCCTCGGCCGCGGCGGCCACGATGAGCCGCTCCCCGGGCGGCCCGGCCAGCGCTCCGGCCAGCCGCGCCATCGGGGTGAGGCATCCGTTGCCCGCCGGTGTCCGGTGCACGCCGGCCGCGGTCTCGGCCAGCACGCGGCACACCAGGTCGGCGACGGCGGAACCGTCGTCCACGACCTCGGCCGGCAGCGCCGCGCCGTGGCCCAGGTCCTTCACCGCCGCGCGGACGGCCGCGCCGACGCGGTCCCGGCCCTCGGCGTCGCCGAGCAGGCGGGGCGGGGCGAACAGGGTCCGGACCCGGCACGCGCCGCGGCGGCGGGCACCGCGCGCCTCGGCCGCCGGGCGCGGCTCGAAGACCAGGGCGGCGGAGCCCTGCTCGGGCGAGCGGTCCGGCAGGCCGTCCTCGGCCGCCGCCACGAGCAGCGCGTCGCACCGGCCGGCAGCCATGGCCCGCAGCCCCGACTGCACGGCCTCCAGCCCGGCCACGCGGGGCGAGGTGACGGTGAGCGCGAACCCCTTCATGCCGTGGTCGGACGCCAGGCGGTTGCCCAGCACGTTGATCGCGAAGAAGGGGGCGCGGGCCGGGCTCAGGCCGTCGGCGCCCTGGCCGGCGACCGCGCGGTCCATCGCGTCCAGCGTCGGCGCCAGGCCGTTGTTGGTGGCCAGCACGGCGCCCCGGCGCTCCTGCGGGACGGCCGCCGGCCCGGCGCCCGCGCCCGCGTCGGCGTCGGCGAGCGCGTCCCGGGCGGCCGCCAGCAGGTACTGGGCCGTGCGCGGCAGGTACTTGTGGCCGCGGCCGCCGAGCCGGGCCCGGACGTCGAACCAGGTCGCGGGGTCGTCGCCCGCCGCCGGGACGACCACGCCGATCCCGGTCACGACGGCGTCCATGGAGGGGATCACGCCGCCTCCAGCACGATCGAGCAGTTGTTGCCGCCGAAGCCGTAGCCGTTCACCAGGACCCGCCGGCCGGGCCCGGTGAGCCGTTCGGGGCCGGACTGCGGCAGCCACACCGCGCAGTCGGGGTCCTGGTCGTCCAGCGGCACGTTCGGCGGGACCGTCCCGTCCCGCAGCATCAGCACCGCCGCGCACGCCGCGATGGCCGCGGACGCCCCGCCGGTGTGGCCGATCAGCGCCTTCAGGCTGTAGAGCGGGACGCGGTCCAGGCCGGGGCCGATCACCGCCCGCAGCGCGCCCGCCTCCTGGACGTCGTTCAGCCGGGTGCCGGTGCCGTGCGGGATGACGCAGCCCGGCGGGCCGCCGTCCCCGAGCGCCTCCCGCGCGGCCCGCGCGACCTGCGCGCCGCCCGGTTCGGGCGCCGTCGGATGGTGGGCGTCGCAGCTCCAGCCCGCGCCGCCGACCCGCGCGAGCACGGCGGCGCCCCGGGCCTCGGCGCGCGCCCTGGACTCCAGGACGAGCATCCCGGCCCCCTCCCCGAAGATCGTCCCGGCGCGGTGCCGGTCGAACGGCCGGCAGCGGACCGGGTCCACCGCCCCGAGGCGGTTGAAGCAGCCGAGCGCGACGCGGGAGTAGCCGTCGGAGCCGCCCGCGACCGCCAGCTCGGCCTCCCCGGCCCGGATCAGGTCGGCGGCGGCGCTCACCGCGAACGTGCCCGCCGCGCAGGCGTTGGCGACGCTCAGGTTCGGCCCGGTGGCGCCGAGCCGGTCGCCGACCGCCGCCGCCAGCCGGAAGGCGGGATCCCACCCGGCCCCGGTGGCGCCGCGGCCGCGTTCGGCGACCGCCACCTCGCCCATGCAGCTGCCGACCACCACGGCGGCGTCCGGCGCCTCGGCGAGGCCGGCGTCGCGCAGCGCCTCGCCGGCGGCGGCCAGCGCGAACCCGGCCGCACGCCCGGCCGCGCCGCCGCCGTCGCCGTTGTCGTCGCCGTTGTCGTCGCCGGGGACGAGGTGGATGAGCGGCAGCTCCATGCGCGCCAGCGGGTCGGCGGGGCGGTCCGGCGGCCGCGCGGTGGCGGCCGCCATCGCGTCCCACAGTGTCCCGGCCCCGTAGCCGAAGCAGGTCACGGCGCCGACGCCGGTCACCACCGGCTCGCGCCCGGGATCCCCCGTCATCGGCTCATCCCCGCCCCGTGCCGTGCCCCTGCCCGCCGGTGCCCGCCAGGGCGCCGGTGAGGCGGTCGTCGAAGGTGACCAGGCTCCAGTCGCGACGGTTCTCGATCACCGCGTAGCCGTGCGTGATGTGCCCGGTCGCGGTGGGCGTCAGGACGCCGTCGCGCAGCACGTAGCAGTCCATCCGCGCGGTGTAGGTGAACCGCTTGAAGACGTTCTCGACGGTGAAGACGGTGTAGAGGTCCTCCTCCATGCGCGCCTCGTCCAGCAGGGTGATGCGCGAGTGCGGGACGACCGGGATCCAGTCCTGCTCGTCCAGCAGCCGCTTGATCGACACACCCCGGTCGGCGAGGAACAGGTCGACGACCTCCTCCATGAGCCGCAGGTAGCCCGACATCTGCACGCGCTCGGTGAAGTGGCAGTAGAAGTACGGCATCGGCCACTTCCACACGAAGGAGTCGCCGCCGCCGAGCGCCGCGACCGGGTCGCCGTCCCCGACCGGGACGGCGGGTGTCTCGCGGGGGGCGGGCAGCCCGGCCCCCGCCGCGGCGAACGGCGCCAGATGCGCGGGCACGTCCTCGGCGGCGAAGCCGTGCGGGTCGTGCCGCAGGACGACGCGCACCTTGGCCGACACCGCCAGGTTGCCCGGATCGGCCCGCCGGTGCAGCCGGACCGCGAACGCCAGTTCGTCATCGGCCGCGCGCTCCAGCGGGGCGACCTCGGCGACCGCGAGGTCGTCGATGTGGAAGGCGTGCAGGATGCGGGTGTCGATGTCGGCGATGTCCACGCAGAGGCCGTACCGCTCGTACAGCTCGCCGGCCGGTGCCCCGCGCCGCCGCAGGTGTTCGAGGACGGCCTCCTCGACCATGTAGTTGACGTGCTTGAACCCGATCCAGGTACAGATGTTCGACCCCTCGTAGCGGGGGCGGATCTCCAGTTCGGTGGGCCGCGCGAGGGGCCCGGCCGGGCGGGCGGCGCCTCCGGCTGCTTCGGTGATGGTCATATCGGCTCCGGTTGCTCGCGGATCGGGGTCGTGGTCGGGATCGGCAGGAAGCGGGACAGGAACTCGCGCACCACCGCGGCGAAGCGGTCGGGGTGCTCGATCATGGCGTTGTGGCCGCACCCGTCCAGCAGTTCGAGGCGGCAGTCGGGCAGGGCGGCCGCCAGCGCCCGCGCGTCCTGCGGGCGGGCCGCCGGGTCCTGCTCGCCGCCGACGATCAGCACCGGCAGGTCGACGGCCGCGGTGTCGAGGAACGGCGTGCGCAGGTAGGCGTCGAAGAAGCGGATCCAGCCGTAGGGGCCGAGCCGGTCGCGCACCCGCAGCGCCATGCTCTCCCGCACCTCGGGGGTCAGCCGGCCGGCGGAGCCGACCCGCAGGCCCTCGTCGATCAGCGGCAGGAACCCGGCCATGTAGCGGGTCATCGTCGCCCACTCGAAGTCCTGTTCCGACGCCCGGTAGAACGGCGCGACGAGGACGACGGCGGAGGGGCGCGGGCGCGCCCGGTCCGCGAGGAGCGACAGCAGGACGTTGGCCGCGTAGGAGTGCGCGACGACGGCGTCCGGCACGCCGCCGGGGACCGCCGCCATCGCGGCGGCGGCGACGCGGAGCGGATCGGCCCGGTGGTCCCAGCGGGGCGCCGCCGCCGACCAGGGCAGTTCGGGCGCCCGCACCGGCAGGCCCGCGGGCAGCCGTTCCCGCAGCGGTCTCCAGGCGAGCCGGCCGCCGGCCAGCCCGTGCAGCAGGAGCAGGCCGCCGCTCACCGCGCGGCCCGCAGGATCAGCGCGGCCGACGCGTCCGCGCCGCCGTCCCGTCCGGTCCCGGCCGTGGCCAGGACGTCGGCGGAACCGCCGCCGTGCAGCCACGCGGTCCCGGCGACCGCCTGGAGCACGCCGAGGGCCCCCGAGCACTCCCCCAGCGTCGCGGTGAGGTCGCAGGTCTGAGCCGGGTCCAGCGCGTGCGGCGGGACGGTGCCGCCGGGCGCGCACCACAGCCCGACCGGCTCCGCGCCGGGACCGCGCACGGCGGCGACCGCCTCGTGCCACGTGCCCTTCCGCGCGTAGGGGCCGATGGCGGCGAGCGCGGGCGCGCCGCGTTCCCGGGCGGACCCGGCCGTCTCCACGACGAGGGCCGCCGCGCCGTCCAGCAGCCTGGCATCGGTGCCCGTCCCGCCGGTCGCCAGGTGGCGGACGGGCGGGTTCACCGGCTCGACGCCGATGACCAGCACCCAGCCGACGCGGCCCGCGGCCACCAGCTGCCGGGCCCAGTGCACGGCGTCCAGCCCCGAGGTCTCCCCGTTGCACAGCGTCAGGTTGGCGCCGTGCAGGCCGTGGGTGATCGCGACCCAGGACGCCACGACGTTGCTCGCGGTCGCCGGGAGCGCCATGGGGCTGGTGCCCGTGTAGGTCTCCTTGGCGATGGTCGTGACCGTGTCGCAGACGGTGTCGACGTTGCCGTAGTTGGTGCTGGCCACAACGCCGGCCCGGTGCGCCGGCACCGTCAGATCGCCCGGCGTCCCCGGCGGGCGGACGAGCCCGGCGGCGGCCAGCGCGTCCCGCGCGGCGCACATCGCGAGCCGGGTCGCCCGGTCGCGGTAGCGCAGCCCGCGCCCGGTGAGCCGGGCGACGGGGTCGTCACCGTCGCCGGGCGGCGGGTGCGGCGCGAGCAGCCGGCGGGGTTCGCCGACGCCCCGCAGCGCGAGACCGGTGCCCGTGACCACCAGGTCGTCGGCCGGTACGTCCATGGCCGGCGCGTTCATGACCGGACCGCCCTCTCCACGATGGCGACGGCGTTGAGGCCGCCGAACCCGAACGAGTCGACCTGGGCGACCGACAGCCCCGTGGTGTGCGCGGCGGCGCCCCGCACCAGGCGGAACCCCGCCACCTCGTCGATCGGGTCGTCCAGATGCACGGTCGGCGGGACGGTGCCGGTCCGCATCGCCTCCACCCCGGCGACCAGGCTGTGCAGCCCGGACGCCCCCGCCGTGTGCCCGGTCATGGACTTCACGGCCGTCATGTGGGGGCGGCCCGCGGCCGTCCCGAACACCTCGGCCAGCGCACCCGCCTCGGCCTCGTCGTTCAGCGGCGTGCCGGTGCCGTGCAGCATGACCAGGTCTATGTCCGCGGGCCGCACCCCGGACCGCTCGTGCGCCTCGCGGATCGCGGCGCCGATGCTCCCGGCGTCCGGCGCGGACGGGTGCGCGGCGTCGCAGTTGACCGCGACCCCGCGGACGGTGGCGTGCCGCCGCCCGGCCGGGCCGGGGCCGTCGGCGGCGCGGCGCAGCACGACGGCGGCGGCGCCCTCGCCCTGCAGCATCCCGCGGCGGTCCCGGTCGAACGGGCGGATCCGGTCCGGCGCCTCGGGGTAGCAGCGGTCCAGCAGCCCGTAGGTGCTCTCGGTGATCGTGTCGACTCCGGCGACCACGACCGTGTCGCACTCGCCCAGCTCCAGCAGGTCGGTGCCGAGGCCGAGCGCGTAGAGCGACGCCGCGCACGCGTTGGCCACGGTGTAGGTGCGGGTCGCGCCGAACCGGCGTCCGAGGACGGCGCCGAAGTGCAGGTCCGCCGGGTCGAACGGGACGCCGTCGCGCCAGCTCAGCTCGACCGAGCGCAGTTCCCGCAGGGTGGTGCCGACCAGCACCGGGACGTCGCCGAGCCGCTCGCCCATCCCGGCGTCGCGCAGCGCGGCGGCCACCGCCCGCTCCAGCCACCGGCTCGCCCGCAGCGGGACGTCCCCGGACGCCGGGCGGTCGTCGATCTCGTAGGCGTTCCGGGCCCGGTAGCGGGTCGGGTCGAAGCCGCGCAGCGGGGCGTGCGCGCTGCGGCCGGCGCACAGCGCGCCGAAGAACCCGGCCACGTCGCCGCCGGTCGCGGCGACGGCGCCCATGCCCGTGATGATCCAGCCCATCAGGCGGCTCCGGCGGCGGGGGCCCGGCCGAGGACGAGCACGGCGTTGTTCCCGCCGAACGCGAGCGCGTTGTTCTGCGCGATCCGCAGGTCCGCCGGGCGCGCCCGGTTCGGGACGCAGTCGATGCCGCACTCGGGGTCGGTCTCGACGTGGTTGATGGTCGGCGGGATGAACCCCTCGCGCAGCGCCAGCGCGCACGCCACCGCCGCGATGGCGCTGGCCCCGCCCATCGTGTGCCCGATCATCGCCTTGATCGACACGGTCGGCGGGGGCCGGTCACCGAACACCTGCCGGATCGCGCCGGTCTCGGTGACGTCGTTGGCCTTCGTCCCGGTGCCGTGCGCCGAGATGAAGTCCACGTCCGCCGGGTCGATCCCGGCGTTGCGGTGGGCCAGCTCGATGCAGCGGGTGATCCCGTCGCGGTCCGGGGCGACCGGGTGGCGGGCGTCGCACGACAGCCCGTAGCCCAGCACCTCGGCGTGGATCCGCGCACCCCGGGCGAGCGCGGACTCCAGGCTCTCCAGGACCAGGACGCCCGCGCCCTCCCCAGTGAGGATGCCCTTGCGGTCCTTGTCGAACGGCCGGCAGACCTCCGGGGCGATGGTGCCGAGCCGGTAGAACCCGGTGAAGGTCTTGCGGCAGACCGCGTCCGCCCCGCCGACCAGGGCGATCTCGGCGTCCCCGCAGCGGATGGCGTCGAACCCGCTCCCCACGGCGTAGTTGCCCGCCGCGCACGCCGTGGGCAGCGTCGCGGCCTCGACATCGGTGAGCCCGAGCTCGGCCGTGATCGCCGACGACAGCCGCACCGCGCCGACCCGCCGCGCGATCACCGGATCGAACGCGCCGGTCTCCCCGTCGAGCTCGCTCTCCACCAGGTGGTCGAGGTCGCGGGACTCGCCGTCGGTGGTCCCCATCGACACCAGGACCCGCCGGGCCCGCAGCTCCGCCGGCCCGAGGCCGGCGTCCGCGACCGCCATCCGCGCCGCCGCGACGGAGAACCGGGCGGCCCTGCCCAGCTCGTCCAGCCGGGTCTCGGTGATCCAGTCGCCGGGCCGGAAGTCGTCGATCTCGCATCCGCCGGCGTGCGCGAACCCGGCGGTGTCGAACGCGGTGATCGGCTTGGCGCCGCTGCGCCCGGCGCGCAGGCCGGCGGCGAACTCCGCGACGCCGGTGCCGATGCTGGTCACCGGCCCGAGACCGGTGACCACCACACGCTCCATCGCCCGGCCCATCGCCCGGCTCATTCCCGGGCGGCGTCGGCCACGACGGAGTAGACCCCGTCGAGGTTCACCATCTGGTCCAGCGCCGCCTGGTCGATGGTCACCCGGAACGTGCGCTCCAGCGCGGCCAGGATCTCGATGGCGCGCAGCGAGTCGGCGCCGTGGTCCTCCTTGAAAAGGCTCCCGTCGGTGATCTCGTTCGGATCTATCTCAAGGATCTCGCACACGATCTCCTTGATCTGACCCTTTCCCTCGCCGTCCAGGACCGCCGTGAAATTCGAGCCGGACATGTCACCTCCGCCATTTCCCGCACCGGTTCATCAGTCCCGCAGAGCGTGCGATCCGCCGCTATACGTTTCCTATACGGCCGAGCCGGCCGGGGCCCCGGCCGCAGGGTCCGCCCGGCGGTCCGGGGCGGTCGCGGGACGGTGGCCGGGCGGCGGCCGGGCGGTCGCGGGGGGCGGTGCGGCGGGCCGCTCCGCGAGGGGGCCGCAGGGCCCTGCGGCAGGGGGTTTCCCGCGGTTCGGGAGGCGCCTGAGCTGCGGGTTTGATTTTGCGGGGGTTTGCCTTCTCTTGGTGATGTGAGTAGCTTGGCCCCCGCCAAGGCGCCCACCAGGCGCTCTTGTCCCACCCGGCACAGCCGGTGGGCGACAACAGCAACGCCGCTCCGCACAGCGCAGCGGCAACCGCCGAGTCCGCCGTCGCGCGGAGCCGGGGACCCACCCTCACTGGGGTGAATCGGCCGTTCCAGGCCGTAGGGCGACTTCCACGTCCGAACCCGTCAGCTAACCCGGTAGGCGGCTTATGGAAGAAGGAGCCCCCCTTGAAAGGCAAGCACAGCAAACGCCCGGGTCCGTTCGGGCTGAGCCCCCGCGCCAACGGCGCACTGATCGGTCTCGCCGTGTTCGGCGTGGCCGCCACGACCGTCCAGGCGGCGAAGTCACCAGAGGAGACCGGCACATCGGTCACCGCCGTCCACACCGTCCCGAAGCCGCGGGCGGCCGACCCCAGCGAATCCAGAAAGTCCGACAAGCCAGACTCCGCCAAGTCCGACCCGGACGAACGGTCGCAGGTCATCTCGCGGGCCAAGACCTGGAACCCGCACAGCGACCAGCGGGTGCGCTACAGCCAGTCCGACTACCACGAGGGCTACCGGACCGACTGCTCCGGCTTCGTCGCCATGACGCTGGGGCTGCCGAAGCCGGGACCGAACACGGTCGGGCTGACGTCCTCGCGGTTCACCGAGCGCATCTCGATGTCCGAGTTGAAGAAGGGCGACCTCGTCATGGACGCCGAGGGCACCAACACGACGAGGCACGTCGTCATCTTCGAGAAGTGGGCCAACAGCCGGCACACGTCGTACTGGGCGTACGAGCAGCGGGGCCGCTACGGCACCGACTACCGGACGCGCGACTACGGCCTGTCGTCCGGCAGCGAGTACAAGGCCTACCGGCCGGTCAAGCTCAGCGACGCCTGAGGGCGATCCCGGCCACTCCCAGCTGCTCGCCCGGAGCGAGGTCGTCCGGGTCGACGGGAGTGTCGGGACGCCACAGGGCCGTGTACGTCACGCCGGGGTCGACCAGTTCGAAGTCACCGAACTGGGCCTCGACCTCGGCGGGCGTGCGCGCCCACCCCTCTTCGAGGTTCTCACGTGTGATGCGGGCCAGCTCCTGCTGCTGGGGCAGGCCCGTGTCCACGAGGGACGTCATGAAGAGGTGGCTGCCCGGGACCAGGACGTCGCGGTAGGCGGAGACGACGCCGTCGACGACGTCCGGGGAGAGGTAGTGCAGCATCCCGACCATCATGACCACGGCCGGGCGGGAGAAGTCGAGGAAGCCCTCGACGGCGGGGTCCGCCAGCACGGCCGCCGGGTCGCGGACGTCGCCGGTCATCACCCTCGTGGCGTCGTTGCTGGCCAGCAGCGCGCGGCCGTGGACGGCGACCAGAGGGTCGATGTCGACGTAGACGACCCGGGCCCCGGGGTTCTCGCGCTGGGCCACCTCATGGGTGTTCTCCAGGGTGGGCAGCCCGCTGCCGAGGTCGAGGAACTGGTCCATGCCGGCCTCGCGCGCCAGGTAGCGGACGCCGCGGACGAGGACCTTGCGGTTCTCGACCGCGGATTCGCGCAGGCCGGGGATCAGCTCGGCCGTCTGGTCGGCCAGGGCGCGGTCGGCGGCGAAGTTGTCCTTGCCGCCGAGGAGCGCGTCGTAGGCGCGCGCGATGGTGGGCTTGTCGAAGTCAAGTTCGGCCGGGGGCCACTCGTCCGCCATGACCGGATGGTAGATCATCGGCGCCCGGAGAGTGGGTGAAAACCCGACTCTCCGGGCGTTCCGGTCAGGTGTCGCGCATGGCCCGCAGGGACTCCTTCAGCGAGCCGACCGTGGCCATGACCGCCGTGGGCTCGTAGCCGCAGTGCGCCATGCAGTTCGCGCAGCGCGGGTCGCGGCCCCGGCCGTAGGACTCCCAGTCGGTCTCCTCCAGGAGTTCCTTGTAGGACTGGGTGTAGCCGTCCGACATCAGGTAGCAGGGACGCTGCCACCCGAACAGCGAGTAGGACGGGATCGCCCACGCCGTGCAGGGGAAGTCGACCTTGCCCTCCAGGAAGTCCAGGAACAGCGGCGAGTGGTTGAGGCGCCACCGCTTGCGGTTCCCGTCCGCGAACGCCTTGCTGAACAGTTCGCGGGTCTCCTGGACGCCGAGGAAGTGCTCCTGGTCGGGCGCCTTGTCGTAGGCGTACCCCGGCGAGATCATCATCTCGTCGACCCGCAGATCGTCATTGAGGTAGTTCATGACGTCGATGACGCTCTGCGGGGTGTCCGTATTGAAGATCGTCGTGTTGGTGGTGACCCGGAAGCCGCGCCGCTTGCACTCCTTGACGGCGGCGACCGCGTCGTCGAAGACGCCCTCCTTGCAGACCGACTCGTCGTGCCGTTCCCGGAGGCCGTCGATGTGCACGGCCCACGCGAAGTACGGCGACGGCTTGAACTTGTCGATATGCCGCGGAATGAGCACCGCGTTCGTGCACAGGAAGACGAACTTCTTGCGCTTCACGAGCTCGTTCACGATCTCGTGGATCTTCGGGTGCATAAGCGGCTCGCCGCCCGCGATGGAGACCATCGGCGCGCCGCATTCCTCGATCGCGGCGACGGCCTGCTCGACGGGCATGCGCCTTTTCAGCGTGTCGGCGGGGTGCTGGATCTTTCCGCAGCCCGCGCAGGACAGATTGCACGCGAAAAGCGGCTCCAGTTCCACGATCAGAGGGAACTTCTCCCTGCCGCGCATCTTGTTGCGGAGGATATAGCTCCCGATACGAAGGCTCTGGCGAAGGGGCATGCTCATTGTGTTCGGACCTCCTCTGACAGGGTGAATACGGTGGGCCGCGTCATGCGGCACCTTCCAGGTAGCGGCCCAGGGCGCTGATCGGGAACACCAGCCGGTACAGGTGGTAGTTGATGTAGAAGTCGCCGGGGAACCCGGTGCCGGTGAACTGGTCCTCGTCCCAGTTCCCGTCCGGGCGCTGGTTCTCCACCAGCCACCGGACGCCGGCGTCGACGGAGGCGGACCGCTCACCGGCGGCCAGCAGCGCCAGCAGCGCCCACGCCGTCTGCGACGGGGTCGACTCGCCCCGCCCGATCCAGGCCGGGTCGTCGTAGGAGCGCAGGTCCTCGCCCCAGCCGCCGTCGGAGTTCTGGTGCTCCTCCAGCCACGCCACGGCGCGCCGGATCGCCGGCTTCTCCGGACGGACCCCGGCGGCGATCAGCGCCGGCACCACGCCGCCCGTCCCGTACACGTGGTTGGCTCCCCAGCGCCCGAACCAGGAGCCGTCCGCCTCCTGCGCCTTCAGCAGCCACACGACGGCCCGCTTCACCACCGTCGACTCGGCGAGGCCCTCCTTGGACAGCGCCTCGACGACGTGCGCGGTGACGTCCGCGGACGGCGGGTCGATGACGGCGCCGAAGTCGCAGAACGGCAGCTTGGTGCACAGTTCGCGGGTGTTGTCGGCGTCGAACGCGCCGAAGCCGCCGTCCCGCGACGCCATGCCGTTCAGCCACCGGATCGCCCGCTCGATCGGCGCCTCCGCCTCCGGCAGCGCCACCTTGCGCAGCGCCAGGATCGCCTCGGCGGTGTCGTCGGTGTCGGGGTAGACGTCGTTGTCGAACTCGAACGCCCACCCGCCCGGCGGCAGGTCCGGCCGGCGCACCGCCCAGTCCCCGAGGCCCGTGACCTCCTCGCCGACGATCCAGTGCGCCGCGCGCAGCAGCGCGGGGTCGTCGGGGGCGGAGCCGGCGTCGCCGAGGGCGTTCATGGCGAGGACGGTGTCCCAGACCGGCGACTGGCACGCCTCCAGCCGGCGGCCCTTCTCGTCCCGGATCGTGAACCGCTCCAATCCGTCCAGGCCGCGCTTGATGACCGGGTGGTCGAGGCCGTAGCCGAGGACGTGCAGCGCCATCAGCGAGTACACCCAGGGCGGCTGGATCCCGCCCCAGCAGCCGTCGGCCTCCTGCCGGGCGATGATCCAGTCGGCGGCGCGGCGCAGCGCGGCCCGGCGCAGCGGCCGCACCGGCGCCCGCTCGTACACGTGCAGGGCGCGGTCGAGCGCGTTGAAGGCCCGCCCCCAGCCCCTGGCACCGTCCGGCGGGACGGCGCCGGCGCGCAGTTCGGCCAGGTCGACCGGCAGCGACCGGGCCGGGCGCAACGACCCGAGGATCGTCAGCGGAACGATCGTCTGCCGCGCCCAGCACGCCCAGTCGTACACGTTCAGCGGCACCCGGCTCGGCAGGAACATCAGCTCCGGCGGCATCACCGGCAGGTCGTCCCACGACCACTGCCCGAACAGCGCCAGCCAGATCCGGGTGAACACCCGGCTGCCCTCGATGCCGCCCGCGTCCCGCGCGTACTTGGCGGCGGCGAGCATGTGGCCGGCGTCCGCGGGGTCGCCGGCGAGCCGCAGCGCGACGTACGCCTCGATCGTGGTGGACAGGTCGGCGGGGCCGCCGTGGAAGTTCGCCCACGTCCCGTCGGGGCGCTGCTGCGCGCGGATCCAGCGCGCCGCCTCCGCCGTCTCCTCCTCGGTGCGGATGCCGAGGAACTGGCGGAGCAGCAGGTCCTCGGCGTCCATGGTGACGTTGGTCTCCAGCTCGGCCTTCCACCAGCCCTCCGGCGACTGGCGGCCGAGCAGATGGGCGCGGGCCGCGTCGAGCGCGCCGGCCGCCGCGCCGGTGAGCCCCGGCGCCTCTTCCGTCGTGGTCATGCAGCGGTCTCCTTCTCGCGCGTGGCCGGGTCAGTGGTCCCGGGAGGTGACGAACAGGGCGATGTCCCGGAACTCGGCGGCCACGAGGCCGTCCATCCCGGACCGGTCGAGGTGCCGCTCGGCGGTCTCGATGCGGCGGTCGGCCTCGGCGGCGGCCCAGTCCCTGCCGCCGGCCGCGTCGACGAGCCGCGCCATCTCGCGCAGGACGTCCTCGGACGGCGGGTCCGGCGCGCGGTACAGCTCGGCGAGGCGCGCGGAGTCCGCGGTCCCCGCGTTCAGCGCGTACACCACGGGCAGCGACTTCTTCCGGGCCCGCAGGTCGGACAGGACGGGCTTGCCGGTGACGTCCGGGCTGCCCCAGATGCCGAGCAGGTCGTCCACGAGCTGGAACGCGAGGCCCATCTCGGCGCCGAACCCGGTCAGCTCGGTGACGAGCTCGGTCGGCCCCTCGCCGAGCATCGCGCCGATCGAGCAGGCGCAGGCCAGGAGTGCGCCGGTCTTGTCGGCGGCCATCGCGACGCACTCGTCGAGGGACACCTCGGCGAGCTGCTCGAACCCGAGGTCGGACGCCTGCCCGGAGATGAGCCGCTGCGTGGCGGCGGCCAGGGCGCGGGCCGCCCAGTGCGCGCCCCGGGTGTGCTGGTCGAGCAGCAGCTCCTCCGACAGCGCGAGCAGCGCGTCGCCGCCGAGGATGGCGGCGGACGGGCCGAACACCGTCCACGCGGCGGGCCGGTGCCGGCGGGTCCGGTCGCCGTCCATGATGTCGTCGTGCAGCAGCGAGAACGCGTGTACGAACTCGACGGCGACCGCGCCGGGCAGCGCCGTCTCGTAGGACGCGCCGGCGGCGCGGGCCGACAGCAGCGCCAGCGCGGGCCGCAGCGCCTTCCCGCCCGCCTTCGCCGGCAGGCCGTGCTCGTCGGTCCAGCCGAGGTGGTAGGCGACGACGCGGCGGGTCCACGGGTCGAGCCGGTCCGCGGACGTGCGCATCGCCTCGTCGACGAGCGCGCGCCCGTCGGTCATCGAGTGCGGAATGGTGGTCATCGGCCGCTCACCCCGTCGGTCCGCACCTGCTGCAGGTGCCGCCGGACGAGGCGGGCGGCGGTGAGGCCGCTTCGCACGGCTCCCTCCATCGTGTCGGGCCAGCCCGTGTCCGTCCACGCGCCGGCGAGGAACAGCCACGGCAGCCGGGTCGCGGACGCGGGGCGCAGCGCGCCGCTGCCGGGGCTCTGACGGAATGTGGCGTGCCGTTCCCGCGTCACGAAGAAGTCGGTGACGCGGGCGCGGCGGGCGGCCGGGAACAGCCGCTCCAGTTCGGCGAGGTACACCTCGCGCAGCTCGGCGGACGGCGTGTCGATCCAGCGGTCGGCCGCCGACACCGACACCGCGAGGTACTGGCCGCCGCCGGACAGGCCGCTGACCTCGGTGCGGTCGAACACCCACTGCACGGGCGAGTCGACCGCCGCGACGAACGGCTCGTCCCTGCCGTCGACGCGCAGGACGGGCCGGTCGTAGACGACGTGGACGTTGACGATGGGGCTGGACCCGAGGCCGTCCCATCTCTCCCGGTCCGGGGACGCCTCCGCGGGGACGAGCGACGACGCCTGCCGGTGCGGCACCGCGACCACGACGGCGTCCGCGCTCACCGGGGAGCCGTTGACGACGAGCTTCGGCCCGGCGTCGATCGCCGAGACCTTCGCGCCGAGTTCGATCCGCCCGCCGCCCCGCTCGATCTCCGCGGCGGCGATCGTGCCGTGCAGGTCGCCGAGCGGGATCGCGGGCACGCCGATGTCGGCGGCGTCGGAGCGGCCGAGGAGCGCGGTCTGGCAGACCATCGCGGCCGGGCCGAGTGCCGCCTCGTCCAGCCGCATGTTGAGCGCGGCGGTGACGAACAGGTCCCACAGCGCGTCGCGGGCCTGCGGCCGCTGGCCGTGGCCGGCGAGCCAGCCGCCCATGCTGGACCGGTCGAGCGCCGGGTCGTCCGGGTCGAGCCGGTCGAGCGCGAGCGACGCGCGGACGGCCCGCAGCCGGTCGGCGGGCGACAGCAGCCGGTAGCCGGCGAGCGCGGGCAGCAGGTGCAGCGGGCCGGGGGCCTTGGCGCGGCGCAGCCGCCCGCCGGGCCCGTGCGGGGTGAGGACGCGGACGTCGAAGCGGTCCTGGACGCGGACCCGGTCCGCCGCGCCCAGCCTGCCGAGCAGCCCCCGGTACGCCGCGCAGCACTTCAGGAAGATGTGCTGCCCGTTGTCGACGGTCAGCCCGCCGCGGGTGAAGGAGTGCGTGGCGCCGCCGAGCCGCGGGCGCGCCTCGTAGACCGTCGCCCGTATCCCGGTCTCCTGGAGCGCCAGCGCCGTCGTGATGCCGGCGAGGCCGCCGCCGACGACGGCGACCTCCCCCGAAGGCCGGGCCGCGCTCGTCATCGGCGGACTCCCGACATCGCCATCGCCGACACGGCCGCCTTCTCCCAGGCCGGGAGGGACGTGCGGGTGTCGAGCGCGGTGAGCGGGTCGGCCTTGATGCGCTTCAGCAGCTGCCGGTAGATGCCCGCCATCGCCCCGGCGCACGCGGCGCTGCGCCGGTCCAGCATGGGCAGCAGCCGCAGCCCCGTCCCGTACCACTCCTCGGCCCGGTCCGCCTCGAACCGGATGAGGCCCGCCAGCCGCTCCGGATCGTCGAGCAGCCGGCCGGAGCCGTCGCGCTTCAGCGTGACGCCGAACTTCACGAGGTCCTTGGCGGGCAGGTACGCGCGGCCGCTCAGGCCGTCCTCCCGGACGTCCCGCAGGATGTTGGTCAGCTGGAGCGCGACGCCGAGCGCGTCCGCGCGGGGGACGGCCGTGTCCGGGTCGGAGGTACCGAACACCCCGAGCGACAGCCGGCCGATCGCGCCGGCGACGCACCGGCAGTACCAGAGCAGGTCATCGAAGGTGTCGTAGGTCGCGCCGCGGACGTCGGCCTCGCAGCCGTCGATCAGCTCGCCGAACGCCTCCAGCGGGATCGGGTAGCGGTGCGCGGCGTCCGACAGCGCGACGAGCACCGGGTCGGACGGGTGCGCGCCGGCCTCGGCGAGGCGCTCGCGCTCGTCCCCGAGCCTGGCCAACCGGGTCGCGGGCGGCGCGCCGTGGTCGTCGCCGATGTCGTCGATGCGGCGGGCGAACGCGTAGACGGCGCTGAGCGCGCGCCGCTTCGGTGCGGGAAGCAGCCTGATCCCGTACGAGAAGTTGCGCGCCTGCGAGCGCACGATGTCCTCGCAGTGCCGGTAGGCGCTGGGAGCGTCCATCCCCTCATCTCCTTCCCAGAGTCCGCGACCACTCGGCGAGCAGTCGCGCCTTCCTCGGCCGTGGCGGGGTCCCGAGGACGTCGTAGGCGCCGCGGTCCAGTGCGGCGAGGGCGGCCAGGCCGCCCGCGACGTACCCGGCGACGGCGACGCGGGCGAATCCGCGGAGCCGGCCGGTGAGGGCGGCGCCCTCCGCCAGCAGCCCTCCCGCCCGCTTGGCCTGGAGGGCGACGACGCCGCGCAGCCGGGTCGGCGTGGTCGTCGCGGCCAGGTCGTCCTCGGTGCAGCCGAACCGCCTGAGGTCGTCCCCCGGCAGGTAGATCCGGCCGTTGCGGTGGTCCTCCCCGACGTCCTGGCAGTGCTCGATGATCTGCAGCGCGGTGCACACCCGGTCCGACAGCCGGAGCCGGTCGGGCGTGGCGGCGCCGAACACGTGCAGGACGATGTGCCCGACCGGGTCGGCGGAGTAGGCGCAGTAGCCGAGCAGGTCGTCGAAGGTCGCGTACCGGGTGACCTCCTGGTCGCGGCGGTTGGCCTCCAGGAGGCGGCGGAACGGCTCCGCCGGGATCCGGCACGCGGTGATGGTGCGGGACAGGTCGCGCAGGACGGGCAGTTCCGGCCGGTCCCCGGCGTAGACGCGGTCGAGGTCGCCCTCCACCAGGTCGAGCAGCCCGGCGCGCTGGTCCGGCGGTGCCTCGTCACCGATGTCGTCCACGAGCCGGGCGTAGCCGTAGACGTTCAGCAAATGCTCGCGGTGGCGGGCGGGGAGAAGGCGGGTCGCGACGGGGAAGTTCTCCCCGGACTGGAGTTCGAGCCGGGTGCGGCGTTCCTCGGCCTCGTTCCACAATCGCTCGCTGACGGACATGGCATTCCTTCGGGGCGGCGGCGGCGCGGGGTGTCATCGATGCCCGATATCCGGGCGAAGGCCCGGTAAACATGGCCCATCGTGAGGCCCCTGTGACGTACCTCCCCGAAACCGCGCCGACGACCCTCCTGGATAACCCAGATTTGCCGAGACAGGCCGGAAGCGGTCAGCCGGGAATATGTGATCGTCCCGCCCGCGGATGACCGCTGGTCAGGAAATTTTCCCATTTCGTTATATGGGACTCGTGGTGAGTCTTGCGTCTAACCCGGAGGCTCATTTATCTGAGACCCGGGTCTCATCCCGGTGGGCGCCCGGCGGAAATCGGGCGAAAGGCCGCGCAGGTCGACCGCGCAGGTCGGCAGCGCGGGTCGACCGCCGGGCCGGCCGCGCGGGTCAGAACGTCGCGAGCATCCGGGCGAGCAGCCGCGGGGTGCGCTCGGGCGGCGCGGCCTCGGTCACCAGCGTGTTGAAGACGTGCCAGTGCCGCTCGATCTCCGCGCGCCGGACCGGGTACTCCGCGGTGTCGGCGCGCTCGAGGTACACCATGTCGGGCAGCCCCTGCTGCGGGAACCGGACGAGGGTGAGCGGCCCGTCCCCCGCGACCCGGCCGCAGATGCCGAACGGCGCGATCTGGACGGTGACGTTCGGCCGCCGGCACATCTCGACGATGTGCCGGAGCTGGCCGCGCATCGTCGCGGCGTCGCCGATCGGGCGCCACAGCGCCTGCTCGTCGAGCACGACCCACAGGTTGACCGGGCGCGGCCGGCGGCGCAGCACCCGCTGGCGCCGCATCCGGAACTCCACCCGCCGCTCGACCTCGTCCTCGGGGTTGACGCGCCGGATCAGTGCGCGGGCGTAGTCCTCGGTCTGGAGCAGGCCGGGCACGAACTGGGCCTCGAAGGTGCGGACGAGCTTGGCGGCCTGCTCGGCGCTCAGGTACGGCCGCACCCAGGGCGCGACGATGTCGCCGTCGTCGTGCCACCAGGCGCGGGCGGTCGTCTGCTCGGCGAGGGCGAGCAGGGTGCTGCGCTCGTCGCCGTCGGCGCCGTAGCGGTCCAGCAGCCGGGCGACCTCGCGCGGCCTGCTGCCGACCCGGCCCTGCTCCAGCCTGGCGATCTTGGACTCGGAGCCGTGCACGATCCGCCCGGCGTCCCGCCGGGACAGCGCGGCCCGCTCCCGCAGCTCGCGCAGCCGCCGGGCGAGCAGCATCCGGGGGACGAGCGGGTCCCCGTGCGGGCGCGCGTCGCCGCCGCGCCGGGCGCGGGCGGGCCGGCTGCGCGCCGGCCGCCCGCCGTCGATGCTCGTGGCGCCGCTGGTCGTGACGCCGCTACTCGTGACGGAGGCCAAGGGGACCCCTCGTCGGGGGGATCGCTGGACGACCGTCCTCACTATAGCTTCACGTAGCGCGGCGGGAAGGAGACGCTGCGCGACCTCGCCTTCGCGTCAGGGTTTCCGCGCCACCGCGCACAGGGTCGGAAGATCTTCGGCGTCCATCCCCTCGACCTCGGGCCGCCACGCGCCGCTGGTGACGAGTCCGGGCTCCTCGATCTGCAGCCCGTCGAAGTACTCCCGGATGAACGCGGGGCTCCGCAGCCGGAACGGGATGGCGCCGGTCGCGTCGTAGGCGGCCTGCGCCGCGTTGAACGCCTCGTTCTGGTCCGTGGAGTCGTGCAGGATCAGGAAGCTCCCGGACGCCAGCGGCTCCAGCAGCCCGCGCACGACGCCGTACGCCTCGCCGGGCTCGGTGATGTGCCCGAGGACCCCGATCAGCAGCAGCCCGACCGGCTGCGACAGGTCGAGGATCTCCGACGCCCTCGCCATGATCGTCTTGGGGTCGTGCAGGTCGCAGTCGATGTAGGACGTCCGGCCCTCGGCGGTGCCCGTCATGAGGGCGCGCGCGTGGGCGAGGACGAGCGGGTCGTTGTCGACGTAGACGACCCGTGCGCCGGGCGCGGCCCGCTGCGCCATCTCGTGGGTGTTGTCGACGGTGGGGAGGCCGGTGCCGCAGTCCATGAACTGGCGGATGCCGCGTTCGAGAACGAGGTATTTGATCGCGCGGTCCATGAAGTAGCGTCCCGCGCGCGCGATCGGCACGATTCCGGGATAGAGCGAAACGTACTGGTCGCCGGCGATCCGGTCGATCTCGTAGTTGTCGGTGCCGCCGAGCCAGTAGTTCCAGATCCGGGCGGACTGCGGAACATCGGTGTTGATCTTCGCTTCCGGCCCTCGGTCCTGGCCGCCGCTGGCATCCGTCATCGGTGGGGGGCTCCTTCCGGGATACGGCTCCGGCATGTCTCCCGCAAACCTAGACCCGCCGCCGTCCAGACGCCTAGAAACGCGAAATTCGGTCTTGCCCGCATTACCGTTCGGGACATTATTCGCGACACGGGCCGAGTACACGGCTGTACACGGCTGTACACGGCTGTGATTACGGCGCCGGAAGTGATCGAAGAGGCTATTGCGCGTCCCGCTCGGGGAGCGGGCTCAGCGGGTGGTCCAGACGGCTATGGCCAGGGCCACGCGGTCCTCGAACTGGAGGGGGTCGCGGCCGGTGAGGGCCTCGATGCGGGCGAGGCGGTGCCGGAGGGTGTTCGGGTGCAGGTACAGGGCGCGGGACGTGGCGCCGACCGCGCCGCCCATGTCGAGGAAGGTGCGGAGCGTCTCGGCCAGCCGGGTGCCGTGCGCCTTGTCGTACTCGTTCAGCGGGCGGGCGATCTGGTCGGCGAACGGGGCCAGCTGCTCGGTGTCGAGCCGGCCGAGCAGCGCCTCGAAGGTGGCGAGGTCGGAGGCGTGCACGACCCCGCCGCCGCGGCGCGCGGAGTCCAGCGCGGAGAGGCTCTCGGTGAGCGACACCGGCAGGTGGTCGAGCGGCCCGGGGCTGCCGACGCCGGCGGGCTCGCTCCAGGCGTGCGCGTCGTTGGTGATGAGCAGCGCGATGTCGCCGTCCAGGCCGAGGACGCCCGGCAGGTCCTCCTCCACGCCGTCCATCGCGATGACCAGCAGGGCCGCCGGGTCGAGCCCGGCGTCGTCGATCCGCTCGCGGACCGCCTCGGGGGACGCCAGGCCCTGCTGCACCATGCGCAGCAGCCGCCCGGTCTCCTCCCGCTCGTGCCGCTCGTCGGCGGTGGAGGCGAGCCGCTCGGCGAACCACTCGGTGAAGCCGAGGAACGGCACCTCGGACGGCACCTCCAGCAGCGGCAGGCCGAGGCGCTCGCACGCCTCCACCAGCTCCACCGGGACCTCGGCGGTCACGTCGCCGACGCCGTAGCCGATCGCGCTCGCCCGGCCGGCCTTCACCGACTCGGCGAACGCGGCGCAGGCGCCCGGGTCGCCCAGGGACGCGCCGACCGTCAGGATGATCTCGTGGCCGCGCAGGTGGGGCGAGGGATCGGGCAGCTCGCTGGAGTGCGCCCAGCGGAGCGGCCGGTCGAGGCCGGCCTCGCCCGCGACCAGGCGCAGCCTGAAGCGCGCCACCTCCAGGAGCTGCCGGACGGTGTGCTGCGGCACCGCGGGATCGCTGCTCACAGCTTCACCCTCTCACTCCGGCGCGGCGGTCCCACTGCCCGTGACCGTGTTTTGGGAGAACCATGCTTTGGAGAAGGGCACCACGGTCCGGGCGTGGCGCGGTGCATTCGGACAACAGAACGCCGAACCCCTTGCTGGCTGCGCTTATGTCGGGTTTGTCTGGAACTTCGGATCGATTTTCGGGGTGATCGGATGCGCGAGCGAGTCGCACTCGTCACCGGCGCGGCCGGCGGGATCGGCGGCGCGACGGTGCGCGAGCTGGCCGGGCGCGGCTGGACGACGGCGGGCCTGGATCTCGTCCCGGCGCCGGACGCCGACCACTCGGTGGGCGTGGACGTGGCCGTCCCGGAGCAGGTGCACGCGGCCGTCCGGCGGATCGAGCGGGAGATGGGCCCGATCGAGGCGGCGCTGTGCGCGGCCGGGCACTACACGATCGTCCCGGTGTCCGACATCGCCTGGCCGGACTGGCTGCGGATGCTGCGGGTACACCTCGGCGGCGTGCTGAACGTGTGCCGGGCCGTCACGCCGGGCATGGTGGAGCGGGGCGGCGGCACCGTGGTCGCCGTCTCGTCCGACCTGGCCATCGGCGGCGGGGACGGCGAGGCGCACTATGTGGCGGCCAAGGGCGCGGTGCTCGGGCTCGTCCGGTCGCTGGCGGCCGAGCTGGCGCCCTCCGGCGTGCGGGTGAACGCGGTGGCGCCCGGCCCGACCGACACGCCGATGCTGCCACCGGACTCGCCGTGGCGCCGGCCCGCCTTCCTGCAGACGCTGCCGACGGGGCGGCTCACCTCCGCGGAGGAGGTGGCGTTCGCCGCCGCCTACCTGGTGGAGGAGGCGACGTTCTGCACCGGCGAGGTCCTCTCGCCCAACTCCGGGATGGTGATCTGATGGCGATCGCGCTGGTCACCGGGGCGGGCGGCGGCCTCGGCTCCGCGGTCGCGCGGCGGCTGGCCGCCGACGGTCACCGGGTCGCCGTGAACGACCGCCCGAGCCGGGACCTGTCCGACTTCGCCCGCGAGCTGGACGGCGTCGCCGCGCCCGCGGACGTCGCCGATCCGGAGGCCGTGGCGACGATGGTCGCGGAGGTCGAGCAGCGCGCGGGCGGGAACGTCGGGATCCTCGTCGCCGGCGCCACCCGGCTGGCGACGGCCCCGTTCGCCGAGCACGACCTGGACGACTGGTGGCGGGTCATCGACATCGACCTCGGCGGGGCGTTCGCGTGCGCGCAGGCCGTCATGCCGGGGATGGTGGAGCGCGGCGGCGGCCGGATGGTGCTGATCGCGTCGGAGGGCGGCCTGACCGGCCTCCAGGGCGCCACCGCCACCTCGGCGGCCAAGGCCGGGATCGTCGCGCTGACCAAGTCGCTCGGCCGGGAGCTCGGGCCGCTCGGCATCGCGGTGAACGCGATCGCGCCGAGCGTGATCGACACCAAGCGGCTGGCGGAGCGCGCGCAGGCCGCCGGGATGACGGCCGAGGAGTTCCGCGCCCGGCAGACCGCCCGGGTCCCGCTCGGCCGCATCGCGACGCCCGCGGAGATCGCGGCGACGGTGGCGTTCCTCGCCGACGAGCGGATGCCGACGCTCGTCGGGCAGGTCCTGCACGCCGACGGCGGGACGAACCGGACCCGCGCCTGACCCGCGCCCGAGCCGCCCGCGCCCGAGCCGTCCGCGCCCGAGCCGTCCGCGCCTGACCCGCGCCCGAGCCGTCCGCGACTCAGCCGGGCAGGGCCGCGATCGAGCGTCCGACGTCCGCTTCGAGGACGGCGAACAGGTGCGCCGGCAGGTCCATCGGCGGCCCGTCCAGCAGTTCGGGACGGGTCGCGGCCGCCTCGACGGCGGCGCGGGCCTCGCCCTTGGTGAGCGTCCGCCCGGCGGCCTTCCGCAGCGCGATGAGCCCTTCCCGCCACCCGTTGCCGAGCTTCCCGTGCGACCGCCCGTACATGAACCCGAGGACCCGGTCGGTGGCGGACAGATCGTCCGGCCGCGTCCGCTCCGCGAGGACCACGGCCTGGCCGGGGCCGGGCGTGCCGCGCAGGAACCGGTCGATCCGGTACTTGGGCCCGATGAGGCGGGCGAACTCCCGCTGCCCCTCCGCGTCCCTGAGGAACGGCAGGTCGTTGCGGCACACGAGGACGGCCCGCGGCGCGTTCGCGGCGAGCAGCGCCCGGACCGCCGACGCCCCGAAACCCGGGTACAGGTCGACCAGGACGGTGTCGTGGTCCTGCAGGTTGCGGGGCAGCGGCGCGCCCAGGAAGGCGGGCAGCCCGATCCGCCGGCCGGGGGCGTCCGCGGGCCAGCCGTCGCCCACCAGCAGCGGCTTCTCCCCCGCGCCGATGCCGAGGACCCGGGCGGCGGCCTCGCCGTCCAGGCCGCCGGCGGCCTCCACCGACTGGGCGCCGTGGGTGTACAGGGCGGTCCGGGCGTCGTCCGCTGCGGCGCGGGCGGCGGCGGACGTCCGCCGGGTGGGGCGCAGCACGTACAGCGCCGCCGCGCTGCCGACGGCCTGCGCGCCCACGTACCGGTTGAAGCCGGGCAGCATCGCCTCGTAGGCGAGATGCAGCGGGTTGAGCGCCTTCTGGACGGCGAGCCCGAGCGCCGGCTGCCGCTCGCCGAACCCGTAGGCCAGCAGGACCCGCCCGTTGTGCTGGTCGGCCATCCCCTGCAGCCCGCGCGCGACGAACAACTGGACGCCCTCCGGCGTGTACGGCGGGTCGGTGAGCACCAGATCGGCGGACTCCCGGAGCGCGGCGGGCAGCCCGAGCCGCAGGTCGGCGAAGTGGCAGCGCACGTCCCAGCCCCGCCGCGCCGCCTCGCCGTCGATGAACTCCAGCAGCCGCTCGTCGACGTCCACCACGCTCGCCCGCAGCCCGGGAGCCCCGCCGGCCGCGAACAGGCCCAGCGACGTGAGGTCGTGGTCGCCGACGAAGAGCACGTGCGCGCCCGCCAGATCGAAGCCGTCGAGCATGAACCGGGCCCGCTTGACCACGGTCTCGGCGGTGGCGGGCACATGGTCGAGCGCCTGGACGGGCGGCGGCGCCGCGCCGATCAGCCCGGCCACCGCCGCGAGGACGGCCGGGTCGCGGCGCGCCGCCTGCGTCCACACGTCCCGGGCGCCGAAGGGCTCCCGCTCATCGAACACGTCGCCGTATTTACCGGCGGCCCACTCCGCGATGCGCCTGCCGTCCCCGGACGATTCGAGGTCCGGCTCCAGGGCCCGGAAGACGGCTTCGACCGTCCGCCGCGACGTCCCTGTGGCGGCGACGACCTCCTCGACGGTCCGGAATGCGCCGCCAAGCAGAAGACGGCCGATCTGGTCGACGCGCCGGGCATCGATGCCGAACTCGGCCCGCAGCACACGAACGTCCACCAGCGGATCCTGCTCGGCATTCGTCATGGGTCGCCTTGCTCCGCAGGATCGAAAACGCTCGGCCCCCGATCCTACGACCCGCACAGAGCCCCCCGCCCCCCACCTCGTTGATCTGCGGCGTGTTGTTGTTTTGAGCGCGTCGAAAACAACAAC